>JALNXZ010000129.1 GCA_023230125.1 Bacteroidales bacterium
GAACATGTTTGTAAAAACGTCCAAGTTTATGATAAATTGGACATGTGAGTTCCATATGACCTTAAACGAAAAAATTATTATCATATGAAACTGAGCGATTTAATCAAAGGACTTTCCATCAAGGCCAGTATTGGTTCGATGGATTACGACATCAAGAGCTTGTGCTTTGACTCCAGAAAAGCAGAACAAGGAGCTATGTTTGTTGCGCAAAAGGGAACTCAGTCAGACGGACACGTTTATATCCCTTTCGTCATTGAAAAAGGAGCGTTGGCTGTCGTTTGTGAAGTTTTTCCTGAACAGATGCCGGAAGGTGTTTGTTTTATCCAGGTTGAAAGCAGTGACGAGGCTTTGGGTTGTTTGTCCTGCCAATGGTTCGGAAATCCTTCTGAAAAGCTTCAATTGGTAGGTGTTACGGGAACCAACGGTAAGACCACAATTGCTACCTTGCTGTATGAAACTTTCAAACGTTTCGGTCATAAAACAGGTTTGCTATCAACGGTCTGCAATTATGTCGATGATGAAGCCATTCATGCAACCCATACAACCCCGGATTCTTATGCCATCAATGAACTTTTGTCCAAAATGGCGGATGCAGGATGTGAATATGCCTTCATGGAAGTCAGTTCCCATTCCATAGACCAACGCCGTATAGCCGGACTTCGTTTTGTGGGAGGAATCTTTACAAACCTGACACGTGATCATCTGGATTATCACTTGACGGTTGAAAATTATCTAAAAGCCAAGAAACGTTTTTTTGATGAATTGTCTAAAGATTCCTTTGCGCTGACCAATGCCGACGATAAGAACGGTATGGTGATGCTGCAAAATACCAAAGCGCACAAATACGAATACTCCACCAAAACACTGGCTGATTTCAAGGCTAAGGTGCTGGAAAATCATTTTGAAGGCATGTTGCTTGACATCAACGGCAGAGAAGTGGCTGTCCAGTTTATCGGCCTTTTCAATGTATCCAACTTGTTGGCCGTTTATGGTGCAACTTGTTTGCTTGGTAAGAAACCCGAAGAGGTGCTCTTGATCATGAGTATGCTGAAACCTGTTTCGGGTCGGCTTGAATTTATGCGGTCTCCAACCGGATTCCTATGTATCGTAGATTACGCACATACTCCGGATGCGTTGAAGAATGTTCTGAGAAGCATCAATGAACTGGTTCAAGGTGGTCACAATGTAATTACTGTTGTTGGTGCCGGAGGAAACCGCGATAAAGGCAAACGTCCGATAATGGCCAAAGAAGCCGTAGCAGGCAGCAACAAAGTCATTCTAACTTCTGATAATCCTCGTTTTGAAGAGCCGCAAGATATCTTGGATGATATGTATGCCGGAGTGAATGCAGGAGATAGTTCCAAAGTCCTTTGTATCATTGACAGAAAGGAAGCTATCAAAACGGCCTGTATGATCGCTCAACCAGGAGATGTCATTCTTGTAGCCGGCAAAGGCCATGAAGATTATCAGGACATCAAAGGTGTAAAACATCCTTTTGATGATAAAAAAGTGATTGCTGAAGTCTATTCCTCACTCCAATAACTCTGATGATATGTTAATACCACTTTTTCAGTATCTTGACCAATTGGATTTTCCCGGTGCGGGCGTTTTCCATTATATTTCATTCAGGTCTGCTTTTGCTTTTATCTTGTCCATGTTTATCGCTACCAGTATCGGTCAGCGCATCATCGCCTATCTTCAGCTTAAACAGGTAGGTGAAACCATCCGCGATTTGGATCTGGAAGGTCAGATGAGCAAAAAAGGAACACCGACCATGGGGGGTATTATCATTATGCTTGCCATCCTGATACCTACACTCCTGCTTACCAAATTGAATAATATCTATATCATCCTAATGCTGATTTCGACTGTTCTTTTGGGTGCTTTGGGTTTTGCAGACGATTATATCAAAGTTTTCAAAAAAGACAAAGAAGGATTAAAAGGCAAGTTCAAAATTATCGGACAAATCGGCATTGGACTAATTGTCGGCATTGTACTTTATTTAAGTCCACAAGTCGTAATCCGCGAGAATATGGAGATCTTAAAAAATGATCAGATTGAGCGTGTTCATATTCGGTATGATGAAGTGAAATCAACCAAGACTACTATCCCTTTCTTCAAGAATAATAACATGGATTATGCAGCACCTTTTGATTCCTTTGGAAAATACAAACAAATTGCAGGATGGATTTTATTCATTTTGGTAACCATTTTCATTGTGACCGCTGTTTCTAATGGAGCGAACCTGACGGATGGACTTGATGGGTTAGCTACTGGATCTTGCGCCATCATTGGGGTGGTATTGCTTATCTTGGCATATGTGTCCAGTCATGTGAATTACGCCTCTTACCTGAATATCATGTATATACCAGGATCAGAAGAATTGGTGGTCTATATGGCCGCCTTTATCGGGGCGACCATTGGATTTCTGTGGTATAATTCATATCCGGCCCAGGTCTTTATGGGAGATACCGGAAGTTTAATGTTGGGTGGCGTGATAGGTGTATTTTCTATCATCATTCGAAAAGAACTTTTAATTCCGATTTTTTGTGGTCTATTCTTTGCAGAAAACCTATCTGTCATGTTTCAAGTAGCTTATTTCAAGCAAACAAAGAGAAAAGCAGGTGTTGGAAAAAGACTTTTTAAAATGTCTCCGCTCCACCACCATTACCAAAAACCGGGAAATGGAACAATTGATGCTTTGATACAATGGCCCTATCAGGCCATACCAGAATCAAAGATTACAGTCAGGTTCTGGATTATCGGTATGATTTTAGGTGTATTGGCATTGGCAACTTTAAAAATGCGGTAAAGATGAAAAGAATGGTGATTTTAGGTGCCGGAGAAAGTGGGACAGGTGCAGCGATACTGGCTCAGAAAGAGGGATTCGATGTTTTTGTTTCCGATAAGTCAGAAATTAAGGACGAATACAAGAATGTACTGAATGAACATGGAATTAAGTGGGAAGAAAAACGGCATACTGAAGAACTGATCCTGAATGCAGATGAAGTGGTCAAAAGCCCTGGTATTGCAGATAAGTCCACCATCATTCAAAAGCTAAAAGAAAAAGGTGTACACATTATTTCTGAAATTGAACTTGGAGGACGTTACACCAATGCCAAGAAGATTTGTATTACAGGAAGTAACGGAAAGACTACTACAACGCTTTTGACCTATCATATCTTGAAGAGTGGTGGTCTAAATGTAGGTTTGGCCGGGAATGTAGGCCGTAGTTTTGCCTGGCAGGTGGCTGAAGATCATTATGATTATTATGTATTGGAAATCAGTAGTTTTCAACTGGATAATATGTATGATTTTAAGGCCGATGTAGCCGTGCTGCTCAATATTACACCCGATCATTTGGACAGGTACAATTACGATATGCAAAATTATGTGGATGCAAAGTTTAGAATCATTCAGAATCAAACTGAAAAAGATTCTTTCATCTATTGGAACGATGATCCCATTATCAAGGCTGAAGTCGCCAAGCGTGACATCCGTGCGCGAAAATTTCCTTTTTCCCTGAAAAAAGGTACTGGAATCAAAGCTTTTATCGAGGACCATTTTCTGGTTATAGATACACCCGAACAACAATTCCAGATTGAGCAGGAAGAGTTGTCGCTGTCAGGTACGCATAATTTGTTCAACTCATTGGCGGCTGCAGTTTCCGCGAATATTGCACAAATCAGAAAAGAGAACATCAAACAAGCCCTAAATAATTTTGAAGGCGTGGAACACCGCCTTGAAAAGGTGGCCAACGTTAGGGGCGTGACGTATATCAATGACTCCAAGGCAACCAATGTCAATTCTTGCTGGTATGCGCTAGAGTCCATGAGGACATCTGTCGTTCTGATACTTGGTGGTACGGATAAAGGTAACGACTATAGTGAGATAGAAAAGCTGGTGAAGGAAAAAGTCAGGATATTGATTTTCATGGGTTTGGACAATGCTAAGTTGCATGAATTTTTTGATGGAATGGTTCCATTGATTTTTGATGCACGTTCGATGGATGAAACATTGGCCATTGCCTATGAGCATGCAGAAAAGGGGGAGTCAGTCCTGCTTTCACCTTGTTGTGCCAGCTTTGACTTGTTCAAAAACTACGAAGATCGTGGAGATCAATTCAAAGAAGGAGTACTCAAATTATAAAGGTTTTTTAAATGGATCTGTTACAAAAAATATTTAAAGGTGATCGTGTCGTATGGATTGTTTATGCCATACTTTGCTTCATATCCCTGATTGAGGTTTTTAGCGCATCGAGCACCTTGGCTTACTCCACTCAAAACCCTTTCGGGCCAATAGCCCGACATGCTTCTTTCTTAATCTTGGGGACGGTGGGTGTCATTTTTTTACACAATTTCCATTATAAATATACCAAATTTCTTGGGGTCATTGTGATCTTTCTAGCAGTGACCTTGCTGATTTTGACACCACTCATCGGTGTACGAGTCAATAATGCATCCCGTTGGATTGAATTGTTTGGTATACAGTTTCAACCCTCTGAATTCGCAAAACTGTCCATGGTTATCTTTACGGCTTTTATCCTAAGTAAAAGCCAGCGGACAAAAGAATCTCTAGACAAGGCTTTTTGGATTGTCTTAATCTTTACAACCGCATTTGCAGCATTGATTCTGGCAGAAAACTTATCCACAGCCATTATGCTTTGTGTGGTGATTTACATCATGCTCTTTTTTGGAAGAGTATCCTGGAAAAAGTTGCTTAGCCTTGCCGGTATTGTTGTTCTTTTTGCTGCCATTTTTCTATTGTTGCTCAAGTTTGTTGATGATATGCCCGGTATGAAGAGGTGGGATACGTGGCAGAACCGTATTTTTGGTAAGGAACTGAGTGTCATGGATCCGGGTTTTAAAATTACGGATAATAATTATCAATCTTCCCATGCCGATATTGCCATTGCAAATGGTACTTTCATTGGCAGTTTGCCGGGCAACAGTACACAGCGTGATTTTTTGCCACAGGCCTATTCCGATTTTATTTATGCCATCATCATTGAAGAGATGGGTTGGATTGGTGCCATCGCCGTTCCCTTTTTATACATGGTATTGCTGTACAGGGCTTTAAAAATTGCCAGAAAATGTACCAAAATCTTTCCAATGCTTTTGGTCATGGGATCTGCTCTGATTGTCAGCTTTCAGGCCATTGTCAACATGATGGTTGCCGTTGGTG
>JALNXZ010000130.1 GCA_023230125.1 Bacteroidales bacterium
CATCATGTGAACATATTGCTGTCTCACACTGGTCTCTTGGTCTTAAAACTGGAGCAAATTACTTTACGATGGCTCCTCCGGCATACAATCAATATGATAAATTGAACCTAATGGTTGGAGGAACGATTGATTGCACCATCAATCCGCTTATCGGAGTCGGACTTGAATATGTTTACAGTGATTATACCCGCCCTTACTCATACTTACAAGGAGGCGGACTGTTGAAAGGTGGAACACACGATGTAATACTTTATGGTTCCGTAAACTTAAGCAATGCATTATCACCCTTTAGAACCGGTTTTTGGAAGAATCTGAATATTTACGGAGACGCCGGTGCCGGTTTGGCTTACTATCATTTTGATTTAGACTGGGGGCATTATACTTCTAACAGCACCAATGCTCCTGCAACAATGGTTGGCAAACTTGGGATCAATGCAGAATTCACCTTAAATAAATCGATCAATCTGGGTTTTGAAGGACAATACCGTCTTTATGACACCAATAAAATGGGGGGCGTAGTCTCCAATAATAATAATGATGCCTTCATTGCATCGATTGGTTTGCGATATAAATTTACTTCCGGTAAAACAAAACATGCACGCAACATCAACTTATGTGAATATTCTCCAAAGCCTGTCCCCGTTATTATTAACGAAATAGTGAAAGGTGATACCGAAGAAACGTTAAACCGCCTGAAAGCTGCTGAACAAGAGAATGCTACTCTTAAACAAAAAATGCAAGATGATGCTAAAAACGCTGCAATCCAAAAATCTTTGGAAACACAGAATACGGCTCTAAAACAGGATTTGCAGAAAATTGAAAATGATGCAAAAAATAATTCCTTGCAAAAATCCTTGATGACACAAAACACAACACTTCAGCAAAAATTGCAAAAAATGGAAGAAGATTTAAAGGATTTGGCAAATAAAAAAGAAGGTATTGTCAATGCGTCTTTCGAAACCATAGAATTCAGATCCGGTTCAAGCGAACTGACTCCGACTTCGACTCAACTTCTGGATCAGATCTCCGGTATTCTTAAAAATAATTCATACTGGTCTGGATTAAAAGTCTACGGTCATACCGATAACGTTGGTTCCTCTTATTCCAATCAAAAGTTATCTGAATCACGAGCACTTTCCGTTAAGAATTATATGTTGTCCAAAGGCGTACAAACATCAAACATTATTGCCATTGGAATGGGTGAAAACAAACCAATTGATACAAATGATACACCCGTAGGTCGTCAAAACAACCGTCGTGTAGAATTTGAAATAACGAAATAGATGCAAGTTGTGGCTATTCAAATAAAAAGTGTCAATGAATATTTCAAAGATCAGTGATATTATTCACTCTATCAAACCGGCAAAATATCAATCAATTAAAACAGTTGCCCTCATTGTTGCTCATCCAGATGATGAAACATTATGGGCCGGCGGGACAATATTGAATCACCCTTCCTGGAAATGTTTTATTGTTTGTCTTTGCCGGGGGAGCGATAAAGAACGTGCACCAAAATTTTTTGAAACATTAAAAATACTTGATGCAGGAGGAATCATGGGAGACCTTGATGATGGCCCGGAACAGGATCCACTGGACAATGATGTTTTGGAAAAGACCATCATGAACTTGCTGCCATCCACACCTTTTGACCTAATCATTACACATCACTCAACAGGAGAATATACAAAACATCGCCGGCAAGAAGAGACCAATAAGGCAGTCCTCTCACTTTGGCATAACGGCAAAATAAAAGCCAACGAGCTTTGGACATTTGCTTATGAAGACGGACACGAAAAATATTTACCCAAAGCCATCAAACATGCCAACTATTTTCAAAAACTGTCAGAAGAAATTTGGGTGAAAAAATACAAAATCATTACAGAAACCTATGGCTTTGATAAAAATAGCTGGGAGGCCAAAACAACTCCGACGTCAGAAGCTTTCTGGCTATTAAAGACAGCCATGAGACTAAAAAAAAATCATCAATACAAAGGCAATGTTAAATTAAGCAGAAGCATGATAATCAAAAACTTAATTAAAAAGTGGTAAAGATATAAAATTTTTCTCCTTTAATTATTAAAAGCCCAAGATGGCAAACCGATAGGGCAAAGACTGGCAAACCTGGAGTGCAGCACTCTACTTGTATACTGCGAAATGTGTTGAAGAAAAAAGAACACCCTATTTTGATGAAATCCGCACTATCATATAATTACATTTATAGATTTTAAGTTTGTGACGAAATAATCAGTAATATGGATAATCTAAAAAATGCGATTGAATTGATCATGGCAAATAAAGAGCTCGCTTTTCAAAACGAACAAAAAGAAAAACGTGCAGCAGAATTAGTCATAGCAAATAAAGAACTCCTTTTTCAAAACAAACAAAAAGAGAATAGGGCTAAAGAATACGCCATCTTGAATGAGAAATTGAAAAACAGTTTAAATCATATACGGGAAATAAATAAAGAGCTCAAAATAGCAAAAGAAAAGGCTGAAGAATCAGATAATCTCAAATCAATGTTTCTGGCAAATATGAGTCATGAAATTCGTACTCCAATAAACGCAATTATGGGATTTTCAGATCTTCTTTTAGAACCCAAATTGTCCCATTTGAAAATAAAAAATTATGTTCAAATTATTAATGCAAGCAGTCTTCAACTGTTGACCGTAATTAGTGACATATTAGATATATCAAAGATTGAAGCAGGCCAAATCACCATGGAATCAGAGTTAATAGATATCAACAATTTACTGAAGGAACTATTTTTATCTTACAAAAAATCATTTGACCGTAAAAATATTCATTTTACTTGTTCATGCGAGAGCCCAAAAAAAAGAATTCAAGCCTTCACCGATGGAAATAGAATTAAGCAAGTGCTTTGTAACCTACTGAATAATTCTCTTAAGTTCACAAAAGAAGGCAAAATTAATTTTGGATATAAAATTAAAGGAAATTACTTTGAGTTTTTTGTTACTGATACCGGCATTGGTATTGCACGGGAAAACCATGAACTTATTTTTCAACGTTTCAGACAAGTAGATGCTGCTGATAATCGGATAAATGGGGGTAATGGTCTGGGGTTATCCATTTCAAAAGCATTGATAGAAAAAATGGGGGGAATTATTACTGTCAAGTCAAATCTTGGAATGGGGACAACAATCAGTTTCACGATTCCACACATAAATAATAATAATAATAATAATCTTATCGTTGCTTCAGAAGACAAATTGGTGCAAGTTATTGGTGGAGAAGGAAAAACAATTCTTATTGCCGAGGATGAGGTAAATAATTATGCATACATTGAAGAAATACTATCTGCTTCAAAAGCTAAAATAATACACGCCTGGGACGGATCTGAAGCTGTTGAATATGTAAAAAGCAACGCAAATATCTCATTGGTATTAATGGATATAAAAATGAAAAAAATGGATGGTTATGAAGCTTTGAAAATTATCAAGAAACTCAGGCCGGAATTACCGGTTATTGCTCAAACAGCTTATGCTCTTAGTCGTGACAAGGCACAAACACTTCAGGCAGGTTTTGACAACTATATATCAAAACCAATAGCCAAAAGTAAACTTGTTGAATTAATAACCGGATATTTGAAATAGACCGACCATTCATGATTCAAATCGTCATTTTAAACCTGAAACTTTATTAGTCTAATCATCTTGTCTACTTAAAATAAGATTCAGTGGTAAATGGTCCTATAAATAAAACAGTGATTGATTTATGGGCTGGATGTGGAAAATGTATGAATGATGTAATTAATTTATGGAAATGTGTAACATTTTCAGCGTGTAGTTTGTGTATTTTTAGAACGGGAGAAATTTGTCCTTTCCAATCATGTAAGATAATCAAAGCCTATATAAATTCTACAATCTGTGAATGATATCAATATGTTCATATTAAGCACTTTCAAAGAAATAAGAAATGTTGGTAAAAGTTCGAAATATGGAAAGCGATCGTTGCATTACAATGGTGAAGAAAGAGTTGGACAGACTTGGACTAAACTATAAAAACGTCGAGTTGGGTGTTGTGGAATTAAACGAACAGTTAGCGGATGAACAAATCCTGCAATTTGAAGCTGCCATAAGAAATATAGGGTTCGAATTGTTGGAAAATAAGAGTAAATGTCTTGTTGAAAAAATAAAAGTAGTAGTTTGTCAATATATTAATCATCCGGAAGAGCTCCAAAAACAAAACTTTTCAGATTATATCAGGGGAAAGGTCAATTACGATTACACGTGTCTAAGCAATCTTTTCTCAAGTGTAGAAGGTATTACTATAGAAAAATACATTATCGAACAGAGGATTGAACGCGTAAAAGAATTGCTTGCCAACATCGAACTGACCATCAGTGATATTTCCTTTAAAATGCAATACAGTAGTCTTGCTCACTTGTCCAATCAGTTTAAAAAAGTGACAGGTTTTACGCCCTCTGATTTTAGACGACTCTGGAGTAACAGCCAGAAGTCATTTTGAAAGAAGTTATTACTTTGAAATCTGAATTAGTTGAAAGACACACACACAAATATTCGTAATTAATTTAAATCAACCACAATGAAAAAGATAATCATTATCATTCTGATTACATTTTGTTTTGTAGCCACCAGTTTTTCACAGAATTACAACACTGGAATCGGTTTAAGAGCAGGATACTACAATGGCCTGACCATTAAACATTTCTTAAGCGGAAACACGGCATTTGAAGGTATTATTTCCACCAGATGGCAAGGTGTAGAAGTGACAGGTCTTTATGAAATACAAAACCATATTACTAATGCTGGAGGCTTGGATTGGTTTTTTGGATTTGGAGGTCATCTTGGTTTTTGGAACGGAGATCATACCAGTTGGGGTACTCCAGATAAAAATTATACCATTTTAGGGATTGATGGAATAATTGGTCTGGAATATAGTTTTAGGCAAATTCCAATAAATATCGGCATTGACTGGAAACCCACTTTAAATCTGGTAGGTTATACAGGATTTTGGTCTGATGGCGGAGCGTTTTCAATACGTTATATCTTTTAATTACAAAATATCATGATAAAAGATAAAGAAGAATCTGACAAAAAAGCACCTGAAAAAACCCTGAAAGAAAAATGTGCGACGAA
>JALNXZ010000131.1 GCA_023230125.1 Bacteroidales bacterium
TGCATTTCAGGGTTGCACTGGGCTGACCTCTATTTCTATACCTAGTAATGTGACTTCAATTGGGAGCAGTGCCTTTTTGGGTTGCACAGGATTAACCTCTATCACAATACCTAATAGCGTAATTTCTATTGAGAATGGTGCATTTCAGGGTTGCACTGGGCTAACCTCTATTTCTCTACCTAGTAATGTAACCTCAATTGGGGATGCTGCATTTTATGGTTGTACAGGATTAACCTCAATTACATTACCAAATAATGTCACCTCAATTGGGAATGGCGCATTTCAGGGTTGCACAGGATTAAAAGTTATAAATATTGGAAATAAAGTTACCTCAATTGGGAGTTCTGCTTTTTATAAATGCATAGGATTGACCTCAATTACGATACCAAATAGTGTGACCTCAATTGGGAATTATGCATTTAATGGTTGTACAGGATTGGCCGTAATAATCTGTAAATCAATGACACCACCTAAAGCTGATGCCACTACTTTTTCTGCAATATATTTGAAGTGTAAACTATATATTCCTCGTGGAACTTATAATGATTATTGGCTATCAATGTGCTGGGGAGATTTTATAAACATTATTGAAGAGGAGGTGACTGCCGTCAATGAAATTAATACAAATGACATAGCTGTTTATACTGAACAAAGTGATATTATAGTTAAAGGTGTAGGTATAGGAGAGACAATCTTTGTTTATACCACTTCGGGAGTTCTAGTAAGAACTATCAAAGCTGACAATGATGTTAGAATCAATGTTCCTTCTAATCAAATTTATCTAGTTAGAATTGGTAGTAAATCATTCAAAGTTGCATTATAAGTAGCCAAATAGACCATTCAAGGTCACTGTAATCATTTATTTTAATTCGCTACAAAACGAATAGTGTCAGGATAGTCATTTAGCGATTATTTTGACACTATTTTATTTTGAATTTATTTTTCCCACGATTCACCCCTGCAACCGTTATCACACGAGTTTTTTGTCCAGGAATGACTTTAGTGATTTGCCGTAAACAACTATCCATGGCACTTCCGTCCAATTGGCTGAGATAAATGAGCTGTCGGCAGTCCCTTATCCTGGACGTGCAGATTTCCCGTCCTAAAAACGAACCTTTTGACGGAGTGCAATACTTCAACTTGGAGTCATCTAACTGATTAGGCACGTTGAACATACAAGCCACCGTAAAGCTAAATAAGCCCCAGGTTGAGACTAGCTCAGAGCCTGGGAAAACCTTACACATTGAGATAAGGCGATCCCTCAAGGCTGTTAAATGGCCTTCTACAAGCTGCTCCAATTGAGATGAGAAGGAAACGACCGTATGTCCCGTAATGCAAATTCAATTCTTCCCGTTGAGATAATTACGTCCGTCCCTTTCCATCAGGCAGCCTTCCTGTTTCTTATTGCTATTAGGAATGTAATGAAACCATCAACATCATGGCCTTTAAGCCCTAAGGCTGGTAATTGTTCTTGTATGTGCTTGAGCTCCTCAGTTGTGTATTTCTCCAAACTCCTGCGAAATTCTTGATATGGAGTTCCCTTAAAAGCCTGGTAGAATTCCATGATTAAAAGCTCCTCATTGGTATTAATCTTTCCTGTTGAATCGATGCCATGAGCAGCCGCCTGGGGAGCGGATGCGTTCACGATTTGTTCTCCATTGAGATTTGTAACTAGTTGTTCCTTTTCTCCAATGGAAGTATTTAAAGAATGAGACGATTCTTTCTCAATGACCTGATTATTAATAATATTATTGTTTATAATATTATTATCTATGTTATTTATATTGTTTGAATTATCTGTATTATTTAATAAGGGGGTGTCAGATTCTCCATTTGATTGTCTACCAACTTGCCCGCCAGATTGTCCACCTGATTGTCCTTCATTTTCTCCAGATGCAGATTCATTAATATTCTCAATTGAGACATTTTCTTCCAATGTGGATTCAGCTAGATCCTTTTTGTCTTTTGATGTGGGTCTTTTCTTTTTGCAGATCATTGGAACTACATCATTGGTTAGATCAGTCACGCAAATCTGGTCAACCTCTTTTATTTTATCCCAATTGATCTTGAATAAATTGGGTTTGTGATACTGACCTTGTTCAATAACTTCAATCAAGCTGGCTTCTTCCAATGATTGTATAGTCAACTTTACGTCCTTCTCGCACATTGGTATTCGCAATGACAGCCTTTTTATAGCTTCAGGAAAGCATTTGTTCTTCACATTGTTTTTTGCCTTTTGGTAACTCTCTTCCTGAATAAGGAGACTCATTAGCTTGAAACATGATGGATCAAGCATAAAGATGAGATTTGTTGGTACTGGGGTAAATTGATACCCGATTGGATTTTCTTCTTTTGTCATAATTTACTTTTTTTATATTTTTATATTCATTATCAATTACATATATGTATCCATGGACTCATAGGAGCACAGACGATGATCCTAGATGATCGATATGACCATCCAAGGAGGTTGTTTTACTGTATATTGGTTAATTGCTGATGGAAGACCCTATGATGAAAAAAAGTTGCTATTGATAACGGGTCTCAGTCGTGATTTTCACCACGTTTTTCGCAAATGTACTTTTCTCCATCGGAAAAAACAGTTTTTAAGTGTTAAATATTGGTTAATAATAAAAATGAATTTAATTTTAATTTATCCGATTGATTAACAGGTGTTTGGGTTTGTAATAAACAAGGCGTCTTTCAAAATTTCCAAAAAAATTGGAAAAAATTTTTACACGATAAACCGTTTCCATGTATAGACAACATTTCCCCCTGGGGATGGGTGGGGGATTAAGAGCCCCTGGTACGGGAGGAAGCCCTGGGCGGATCATATAATGGAAGAAAAACAGAACCTGATTGGATGGCTTCGATTAGTTTTGTACATTTGCCTCAGTTCAGTTCCAAGTGAAAGCGTTCATTGATTGTCTGAGTGGCTGAACTTGTGAAAAAATTGCCAAATTAACGGATGAGGGTTGAGAAAAGACAAGTATTGATAGACTAAGTTTTAGATAATCAATTGTATAAATCAAAAAGGTTCAGGTCTAACTAAGACCCAAACCAGGAACTTTCAACCAAAAGCAATGCAATGATTGGCAATTTTGAAACAGATGAATAATTGCGTAAATCACGGATGACGTGATTGCTAGAATAGAGAAATTGGGGTACAATTGAGTATCAATCAGCTCATTACTGAAACGTAGTTTCAGGTCCCTCCATCTCCACAACTGGCACTATTTCAAGGTTTTAAAAGCCTGGATCTGGTGCCTTTTTTGTCTGCAATAGAAACTCAATCTCTCAAATAATAAGCCTAAACATTTTTTTCATAACCACGAAGTCTCATTCTTTCCTTCGAAGCGACGCTATCCAAGGACTCCAGATATATCTATAAGTTTTGCTCATCTTTTTCTCCAGATTGCTCAGATTGAAAGAAACATACAAAGACTGTTCGTTGTATAATTGGTTCTCCGCAAAATGAAGGGTATACATTAATTTTGTCTGTACTACGTCGGATTGGAAGAACCGAATGTAAAAATCTGCCCGGTCATACTCAGAAGCACGATAAATGCGGTCACCCCAATACAAATCCATGCCATGGTCACGATAAAAAGCCATCTGACCATCGCCCCGATAATAACTGTTTTCCAAACCCAGGCCCCTGTATTCGATTTTTGTTTCAAACATCAAAGCATGATGCTTCAACCAACCTGTATTCTCGCCACGGCCATCTTCCACCCCTACAGCCCAGCCCAAACTGGCATCCAGTTTGTCAAATCCTGTCCGCTTGGCCAAATCCACACCGAGAGAAGTCAGGAACATTCCATTATCGTGCAAGGCTTCATCAACAACCGGATCGATAACCCCTGCATAATGGAACATATAACTGAAATTTTGGACATAGAAATCGCGTAGAGTCAAACGGGCTGATCCTCCCATAAAAAAAGTTTCATGTCTGACGTGTGTCTGACGGCTTGTCCAATCAAGCCATGCCCTGAAGTAAGAATCCTTGTGATAAAATTCCCAACAAAGACCGGTCATGGTGGGACGATAATTGTTTATGGAATCCGAAAAGAGAATCCGGGGATAATCATCCAGCACCATTTTACGCGGAAAAGCCCCCATGATAAACCGGAACGGGGTATTATCGTATTCGTAATAGGCAATCGGGTTTAAATAGTCGATGGTCTTGTTACTGCCGAATTCATGCATGGCATCCACACCGACAAAAACATGATGAATGGTATCCCAACTCAGGCCGATTTCAGGAGCGACGTGCACACCTGCCATCGTTTGAGGCATTTGGTAATTGGAATGGCCAAATTCAGTGTTGTCAAAAAATGAATTCACTCCAACTTTCCAGACCTTTTGTTGTGGGTAAGCCGACAAAATAAAAAAGACACTTAGTATGAATCCCCCAAAGACACGTTTCATCTTATAACAAATTTAATGACAGACACTCTTTCCATTATGTACCGGTAAATGTATAAAAGTTTTTTTGAAATGTTGCCGGATTGATCTGATTTGGATGTAATTCAACCGGTCACAGGACTTTTTCTACTTTTTCAGGAAATCCTCATGCAAATATTGGGTGAAACCCCTCGCAAACTGTAGCAGAGAATCTTTCTTTTCAGTGTTGGCACCATAATAGTATTGCACTTTACCTGATCCAAGATCGGTATGGCAAGCCATCTTCTGTGAAACGAAACCCCATCCTTCGTTGTGGAAAAAGAGGGCATATTGTTTCGGACCAAAGATGTTTTTGGCGAAATAGGACGGTTTGAATTTCCAGCCCATTTGTTGCACCAGCGTCGGACTCAAGTCCGTCTGCATACAGATGTTATTCACGACCATGGTTGTATCCACGGCACCACCGATCCAAAACATGGGTATGTGGTAGTTCTCTAATGCTGAGATGGCAACGGGTCCTGGTTCAATGGATGTATGATCGGCTGTAATGACCACCAACGTGTTGTCCCACATCGGACTGCTTTTCAGTCGGTCAATGAAGTGACCCAAACAACTGTCCGAATAGGCAATGGCATTCAGGTATTTATTCCTTCTGCTATCGCGGGGGAGACGGTTGAAAGTTTCCGGAATATCGAA
>JALNXZ010000132.1 GCA_023230125.1 Bacteroidales bacterium
GTAGTTTATCACTCATTATTTGAGAACTAACTTCACTAACAGAATCTACAGAAGTTAATATCCAATTTTTATCAATGTTCCTCTTAAAATTAAATCTTAAACACATATTACCATTCGTATAAGCATCATGATAATTAAAGTGCACAATCAAATAAGCCTCAATATCCGTAAATTGAATAATCGGCTCAATTAATGTAATTGAGTTCACATTAAAATAGCCTTCAAGCCCCCAAATTGCGTCACTTTGAAATGAATTTGTCTGAACGAAATCCTTAACTGCGTTTTCCGCATCGGTCTGTTCAAGTTTTTTATTACTGTCACAAGATGAGAAGAATGCTAAAGAAAGAAGACAATAAATAATACCATTAAATTTTTTCATTATTGCTTTATTGAAATTACTTACTACATATAATAATTTACTGTGTAACCAAATTATTAAGTAACCAATTGAAATCCTTAAATAATTTTGGACATTTTCTATTAATTCTTAGACATTTATTTGAAGTTTAACTTTTAGAATTTTTGATAATATATTTTATCTTTTTTTTACATGCATTCCAAACTTCTCCATCCCAATTCTCGCTAATTAAATCATTTTTGTAGTCTTGAAGCAAACCCTTTAAAGCACGGTGAAAACAAAACGCATTAATTTCATTTCCAATTAGTAGATTATTACTATTTCGTGTAATTGTATATGAACCATAAGATTCTCCTTGATGTAAAATACCACATCTGATTTTGTTATAAAAATCAGTATTGTGAAAGACCTTTAAATCATTGTTTTTCTTTTCCGCATATTTGAACACCAAATCAAACTGATTTCTTGCAGTTCCGTAATCAGTCTTATTCTTACCAGTCATAAATGCTGATAAAGTTTCAATCATTAATGAACCTGCAGCTAATTGTAAAAAACCGCTTTTATACTCAGTATTATAAATATTTTGAGATACTTCTTTATCGTCAATCTTATAAATCGCTTCATTATGATCACAATAATCAAATATCTTTAAGAATCTTGTATAAAACCTTTCATAAACGTATTCTGCAATCATTAATTGGTTTGCAGAATTTTTCAGTTTCAATTCCAAATCCTCCATTGAAATTATAATGAGTTTTTTCTCATAATTGTAGTACCGTGCAAATGCAGTCATTGTAGAATTTTTTAAAATATTAGTTGTTGTAAGGTTAAATGAATGATTATTATCTAAGAGCAAAATCTGAATATTCTCATAGTTGATTCATTGAGCTATTCATCTTTTCCACTAAGTGCTTTTGCAACAAAGTATGCTAAAAGTAATCCACCGATAACTAGTGGTATTACTCCAAAACTATGTACAAGTGATTCATCCTTTAATGTAATTGGAATTCCAATAGCGATAAATATAAATGTCGCTATAAAACAACCATTTTTACTTTTTCCATCATTATCTGACATAATCTTTATAATTCCGGTTAATACTCAAATCATTTATAAATATGTAATAATCATTTGTCAATATTATTATTTATTATTTACATATTATCATCCTAATATAATATTCTAAATTATTTTTAATTAGTCGACCCTGAAAAAGCACTCAATATATTGACATTCAATGAAATAAATTAATAAAACCCTTTTAAAATTAACCGAGAAGCCTTATCTTTATGTCATAAACCTGCAAATTTATGACGCTATGTTAGGCAAGACTCCAAATAGACATCAAGTGACAATTTTTCAAACACCTCTGGTAAATTTCATCAACATGGATCATGAGTTAGTCCATTTGGCTCAGCAGATTGACTGGGTCGAGGTGGAGAACGAGTTCAAGGGCTACTTTTCCGATAATGGTCGCCCGAGTGTTCCCATCCGCAAGATGGTGGGCCTGATGTTGCTGAAGAGTCTCTACAACTTAAGCGATGAGGGCACGGTTGCCAGATGGGTTGAGAGTCCGTATTTCCAATACTTTACGGGTGAATATGTGTTCCAGATAAAACCTCCTATTGATCCGGCAGATTTCTCTAAGTTCCGCCGCCGCATTGGCGAGGAAGGGGCCGAGAAGCTACTGAAATTGAGCATCAAGGTTAATGCCGATGAGATGACGACCGATACAGAAGTAATGGTGGATACCACGGTTCAAGAAAAAAACATTACTTTTCCCACCGATGTAAAGCTTTACCGCAAGATCATAGTCAGATGTCATAAGGTGGCCAGGGATGAATCCATTGTATTGCGTCGCAGCTACACCCGGGAGCTGAAGGACCTGAACCTGAAAGTTCGCTTCATGAATCATCCTAAACGCAAGAAGGAAGGTCTGAAAGCCAAAAGGCGCATACAAACTATTGCCAAGGCATTGGTGAATGATTTGGAACGAAAGATGAACAGCGAGCAGCGCAAACGCCACTTTGACAATCTTCTGTTGTATTCCAGAGTTGTCACCCAAAGCCGCACAGACAAAAATAAGGTATACAGTCTTCATGAACCAGAAGTTCAGTGCATTGCCAAAGGAAAAGAAGCCAAGCCGTACGAGTTCGGGAATAAGAGCAGCATAGCCAAGACAAAATCTGGTATTATTGTCGGAGCAATAGCGTTCAAGGGTAATCCTTTTGATGGTCATACCTTACCCGAGCAGTTGGAACAGATTAAGCGGCTCTCGGGAATGACCATTGAGAATGTGCTGGTGGACAGAGGATATCGTGGCCGTAAATGGATCGGCGATACGAAAGTGGAGATACCCGGTTCAGGTAAAGCCACCGACAGCTATTACAAAAAGCAGAAAGCCAAAAAGAAGTTCCGTCGCAGGGCTGGGATTGAACCTGTCATCGGTCATTTAAAACAGGACCACAGAATGCAGCGGAATTACCTGAAAGGAAATGTGGGTAATTCGATCAATACGATGATGGCTGCAGCCGGATTCAATCTGAAGCACTGGCTGAACAAGGTTATTCTTGTCTTTAATTTGATTTACAGAATATTAATTGCTGAAACCCTCTATTTTTTAACAGGAAACAGGAACAGATTGATATTACAACCTGTCAAGGTTAATTGCGAAAAAAGAGGGATTTGGCAGGATTAACTAATTAGCGTTTCAATAAATCCAACAAAATTGCAGAGAACTTGGTTGACGCGCTCTATTATAGCCGCTAACGGGTAGCTAGGGCGCGGGAAACCAATGTATTTCATTGGTTTCCTGTGCCTTAGGTGGTGTTAGCGGCAGGGCTTTTTTAACTTAAACATCGAGAAGTCTATATTTCTAAGCAGTTCATAAATCTACTGAAATATAAAAATCTGATTTATAATCAATTAGATTTATTGTCTATGCATCTCAATTTCTTTAAGTAACTCTTCTTTTGAATATTCATTTGAAATTCCTCCTTTATCTGAAAAATACTCCAAAATTTCTTTATCAGTCATTCCATGATTTTTCCGTAGACCATCAGCGATTATATATAAATAACTAACATCTGGCTTCGAGACTTCGTCAAAATCATTCTCACTAGTAATGGTAAAAATGGGGATTCCATTGACATCCTTTTCTATATAGAGTAACTTACCATATTTAGTATTTTTTCTAAATATGATATAACCATTTTTTAATAACTCTTCAAAATCAATTGTCAATAAAGATTTTGAACCTGATTCTTGTTTGGCAACATCTTCAAGCTGTTGTTTAGTAATCAGGTACATCATAGATAACGTTTTAATTGAATTATTTACTTCTTTTTTAATGAATGCAACTCCACCATTATTCCATGTAATTGCACTCTGAGAAAAATACAATTCATGGTTAATAAATGTTGGTTTTGACTCCTTAGGTAATGTCTTATCTCTGCATCCAGAAAGGCCTTTTTTACTACCGATTGGCGTTCCTCCCAAAATGTAGCAATTGAATCTATCTTTAGAAACATTTGATCCATATCCAAGATACCATACATATTTATCATCTACCATCATATTTGAATATTTTTAAAAGTATACTATTTCACGAATTACAAAATCTTCAGGTATATTAGAATTTTTCGAATTGAATGTGATTCTCTTTATCCAATTATGCATTTTATCAAATTCTAGATATTCATATCTTAGAAAGTACTTTTCTTGACCTTTTTCATCAATCACTTGCCATGATTGAATATTCCCATTTTGGTCATGAATGATAATTGTTTTCATTTTACCAGTAAGTTTTCCATTATCAAATGTCTCATAATCACCTCCAATAAATAAATTCTTTTTAAAGAAAGATCTTCCCTTGCTTATAGTGCGTCCACTCTCATCATATGATATGACCTCAATTACATCCGATGAAATTTGATTGATTTTGGTTTTACCAATCAATTTTCCATCTTGGTCATATCGACATTCGCCAATTCTTATTCCATCATCATACTTTGGGATACTTTTTGAATTTAACTTACCTTCATCATCAAAATACTCAGTCCCACAGTAAACTCCTTTATTTGTAAATGAAATTCGATTATGATTAAAATAACCGATATCCCCATTTGTCCATTCGCCAAATTTATTCTCAGCCTCATAATATGTCTCATAACAGGATTTAACCTTACCATGCAAACTATATCTTACCCAATCATTATTTTTTGAACAAGATGTTGTCAGTAAAATCAAAAGAATAAAACCTAAACTAATTCTAATAGTTGATGTCATATTTTTAAATTTTAGTTATATCGAATACGATAATATGTATTTGAAATTTGCTTAGTTAGATTTGAAATTTGATGTTTTTGGTTTTGGTGGTGCAATCATTAACCCATTCTGGTTAATTACATCCGGATAGAATGAGAAGCCATGAAATCACAAACAAAAAGCACTTTCTCATAATTAATTTACTTTACAAAAACCTATTACTGTTCCAATAAAAAAACTTTGTAATGAAAGAATCTGTCCTCTGTTTATCTATTGAAATTTACAATTATTCTTTAATGAATTTTCCAGTGAAGCCAAAAAGACCGGTTCTAGCCTTGCCGCTAACGGAAAGCCAGAGTGCGAGCCCGTAAGGGCTTGTGCTTTGGGTGGTGTTAGGTGCCGTGTTTTGTTATCATGTATTCTCTATATCATTGAAAGCCTTTATTAAGGCTTTTTTCCAATCACAAAT
>JALNXZ010000133.1 GCA_023230125.1 Bacteroidales bacterium
AATTTGATTTCAAAACAAAAAATTAAAGGAATTTTCTCTTCTCCGCCATACGTTGGTCTAATCGATTATCATGAACAACATGCCTATGCATATGATTTATTTGGATTTGAGAGAAAAGATGAGTTAGAAATTGGACCGCTTTTCAAAGGCCAAGGCAAAGAAGCTAAACTAAGTTATATACAAGGCATTAGTGATGTACTAAACAATGCAAAAAAATACCTTGTTGATGACTATGATATTTTCTTAGTTGCAAATGACAAATATAATATGTATCCAATTATTGCCGAAAATGCTGGAATGCAGATTGTGAATCAATATAAAAGGCCAGTATTAAATCGGACAGAAAAAGACAAAGGAGCATATTCAGAAATAATTTTTCATTTAAAAAAGAAATAGAAATGGCAAAAGTAAACCTAGATGCAATTATTCCAAGAGAAGATTTTGAATCAATTGGAGAGAATAAAACTTATAATACTTTTAGTGAATTACCTTTGATCCAATTGACCAACATCCTTTTTTTACCATACCTTCGAAAACCTGATTTCCAAAGAGAAACTAATGAATGGGATGCTAAAAAAATCTGCGAATTTATAGATAGTTTTATAAATGGTGACTTAATCCCATCAATTATTCTTTGGAGAAGTAATTCTGGGCTGTATTTTGTCATTGATGGTGCTCACAGATTAAGTGCTTTATTAGCTTGGATTAAGGATGATTATGGTGATGGAGGACTTTCATTAAAGTTTTTTGATGGACAAATTAATGACGATCAAAAGAAAATAGCAGAAGAAACGAGAAAACTAATTAACAGAAAGGTCGGTTCATATGCCGATATCATTAAATCTTATGAGACCGGCGACGAGAAATTAATTAGCAAAGCAAAAAATATAGGTTATTATTCATTAAAACTACAATGGGTTACTGGTGATGCAAAGAAAGCTGAACACTCATTTTTTAAGATAAATCAACAAGGTGTAGCATTAAATAATACTGAAAAAAAATTATTAGAAAATAGAAATAAGGGAAATTGTATAGCCGCGAGAGCAATAAAAACAGGTGGTACAGGACATAAGTATTGGTCAGATTTTGACGCAACTACACAAAATGAAATACAGTTAATCTCTGAAGAAATTAATAAGTGTCTTTTTACTCCTCCACTGTTAGGCCCAGTTAAATCTCTTGATCTACCTATTGCTGGTAAAATTTCTTCAGCTCAAACTATTCCTTTGATATTGGACTTTGTAAATATTGTAAATAAAATTCCAGCAGAATTCAAAGATACTTTGAGTGATGATATCAATGGTAGTGAAACACTTAGATATTTAAAAAATGTAAGAAAAATTGTTTGGAGGATTAATAGTTCACATTTGTCTTCACTAGGGTTACATCCATTAGTATATTTTTACTCATTGGAAGGGAGACATAAACCGGCTTCATTCTATGCAGCTGCTGAATTTATTTCTGAATTGGATAGAACTAATAAGTTTTTTGATTTTATAAGAGTCAGAAAGTATTTTGAAGACTTTTTACTTAAATACAATTATTTAGCTCAACAAGTAAATGATAAGTTTAAATATGCAAATAAAAGCTACAAATACATTTCAAATATGTATATGAATCTTATTGAATTTTTATTGAAGGAGACTAATATTGATAAAGCTGCTGAAGGATTGTGTAATAACAAAGATTTTAATTATTTAAAATTAAATCAGAATTCTAGTGAAGAGGATATTTTTTCAAATTTTTCTAGTGATAAGAAATCTGCTATTTTTATTAAAGAAGCTTTGACTAATCCAATAAGATGTAAAATTTGCAATGGATTAATTCATCAAAACTCATTAACAATTGATCATATTATTAGAAAACAAGATGGTGGAATCGGCTCTATTGAAAATGGTCAAATAGCTCATCCATATTGTAATTCAACATATAAAAATTAAATATGTCACTAACTAACGATCAAATTCGACAAATAGAAGAAGTACTAAAAATGAGTCTT
The DNA here is from genome assembly GCA_023230125.1 of Bacteroidales bacterium. Classification (GTDB taxonomy): domain Bacteria; phylum Bacteroidota; class Bacteroidia; order Bacteroidales; family UBA1402; genus UBA8389. The sequence goes on from JALNXZ010000133.1 coordinate 2,000, forward strand.
CGTAATAAATTCCAGAATTACAATCCAGAACCAGCTGTTATGCCTTTTCATACAAGATTGTTGGGAAAAGACAGACTCGCGTTGTATTCCTTTATTCATTCACTAAATACCAATTTTGGAACAAGTATTTTTGAACCGGTTGCATTAACTTTAGCTTCTACAAAATTTAAGTCAGCTCATGCTCAAGCAACTTCTGGAATTCAAATATCATCAGAAGCACACAAAATAATCCAAAATATTATGGACAAATTGACGATAGCTGAGACATTACCAAACAAAATTGAAGAAATTGCTGCAATAAGGGCAGTTTGTCAGATTGGTGAAATGGAATCAGTTAAACCAACCAAAGTTGATGTAAAAATCATTGGACATGACGATACAATTTATTTGTTTGATATAAAGACTGCTAAACCTAATGTTGGTGGTTTTAAAGAATTTAAACGTACTCTTTTAGAATGGGTTGCAGCTACTCTTGCTGATAACCCAAATGCTAATATTCAAACTATGATTGCTATCCCATATAACCCATATGATCCTCAACCGTATAAACGGTGGACGATGAGAGGTATGCTCGATTTGCCCAATGAATTAAAGGTCGCAGAAGAATTTTGGGATTTTCTTGGTGGAGAAGGCGTATATCAAGATTTGTTAGATTGTTTTGAAAGAGTCGGAATTGAGTTACGGACAGAAATTGATGACTATTTTTCAAGATTTAATAGACAATAAATTTAAATGTGTTATGGCATTATCTAATACAACAAAAGAAAGAATATCAATTGAAGTAATTAAAACACTTGTAACAAGGTTTGAAAGTTTTCCGGAAGATGCATCAAAAAATAGAAATGCTCCTTTTCATGAAGCTTTTTTGAAGGCATTTTCTAACAAACTAGAGGGAAAAGTCTCTGATACTTCATTTTTCATTAGTTTAAGCAGTTGGTTACAAGGACTAAATACAACGTTAGGGCAAACTTTCTTTGAAAATGTTGCGCATATTTTATCTAATGGAGAAAAAAGAGAATACACTTCTAAAAAAATTGGAAATCGCCCTATCACTCAAACTCAAAGGAATCATATTTCTCAGATTGTAGCAGATTTAAGTAATTCTTCTGCATTGCCAGATCTTGAAAAAGAAAACCAACTTATCTTTGTAAATTACCCAACTTCTCAAATAAATGCAATGGACTTTACAGCAGATGTTTTTTTCGAAGAAGCCAATAGTATAACTGCAATTGAATTGAAATCGGTAAAACCTAATTCTGGGGAAATGAAAGGAGAAAAACAGAAAATCTTAGAAGGTAAAGCTGCGTTATTTAATCTTTTTCCTGGCAAACAAATAAATTTCTACATAGGTTTTCCTTTTGACCCAACAGTTAATCCCACAACCGAATCCGTAACAAGTTACAATAAAAAAAGATTTTTGGGCTCAATAATTAATATGAATAAATTTTTTGCGCCAGATGAAACTCTTGTAGCGAGTGAATTATGGGATTTCTTATCTGGCGAAGAAAATACCATGGAAGAGATACTTGAAATAATTAATACAATCTCAACCACATCTTTTATTGATAAATTTTTATTGATAAATGACGATTCAAAAAAGAATACACCTGAATATATAGCTCAACTCACAGAGTGGAATTTAATTTCCGAAATTGAATTAATAAAAAAGCAATTAATTATATTCAAAAAAATCTGTAGAAATACGAGATTAACTCGAATTTACAACAAAAAAAGCTTTGACACTAAAGGAAACTATAATTGGGATAGATATAATGAACTAAAACAGCTTTATTGATTTTAATTTTCTTAGTATGAGACACTCAAAGAAAATAAAGCTATCCAAAATCTGATCCGTCAGCAATTTTTGTAAGAAGGCACACTTCGCAGGTATATTAAAATGAGAAAAGTAGTAGTAATCGGAGCGACATCTGGAATAGGAAAAGGGCTTGCAAAAAAATTTGCTGAAAAAGGCTGTTTGGTTGGAGTCACAGGACGACGTCGTGAGTTGCTGGAAGAATTAAAAAAGGAAAGGCCGGAATCTTACATTATAAGTGCTCACTATTTTGTCATGTACTAAATCAAATATATAAAACTCTACAACCATGAAAAAGACATTACATTTTCTCCTACCTGGGATATTGAGCTTACCATTAAAGACATGCTCTATTCTTTGTATTTTACTTTTTATGGCGACTACTGCAAATTTGCATGCACAAGAATCCATTCCGCTTTTTAAGATTGAACCGCACCGAATTGTTATTACCAATCAAAATCAGGTACTTGCAGTATCAATTGATTGTCCTTCCTTTATCCTGGAAAAACAAACTATCGGAGGATACTCACCATTGAAAAAATACGGTGATATCAGAAAATCCGAAAAAGAGCCCTACCGTATAACGTATTCACCTGTTAAACTCCAAGGCGGAGGTCAAATAGATGTTCAGCTTTTTATCCAATGGTCTCCAAAAGAAAAGCTTCTTCACAAGTGGGTAAAATACAGTATATCAGGTATTGAAAGTCCTGTTTTGTTAAAGGAAATCATTTTGGATAGACTGGAAACAAACGACCATTCATTAAGCTTACCGTCATCGCCTGGTCAAAGCTACCCGGTTTTCTTTCCCGGATTTTTTGCAGGTGTTGAATTCCCTGTATCTTCCATGCGGATGGAATCAGGGCGTATACTCATGGCCCACCAGCCGGGACTTCGAATGCAACCAGGAAAATGGTATGAAAGCAAAAAGACAGTTTATGGTGTAGCACAAAAAGGTCACGAAAAAGAGGCATTCCTTTCTTATATTGCGGCTAACCGACCGGGAAAAGATGAGATACATGTAAATTATAACTCCTGGTGGAGTGCTCCGGTTCCATATTCTGAGACCACCATGCTTGAACTCATAAAGACATTCGAACTGAAATTGTTCCAGCCTTATGGTGTATCGTTCAACTCTTTCTGTATTGATATGGGATGGTCCGATCCAAAAAGTATTTGGAGTATAGACACCCTTTTGTTTCCCAAAAGATTTGACAACATCCGGCAGGCTGCCAAAAAGAT
>JALNXZ010000134.1 GCA_023230125.1 Bacteroidales bacterium
CGTTTGCGCAGGGATTCTTCAAAGATTCTGGACTGTGCATTGGTGCGGTAAAGTATAACAAAATCATTGAAACTGTCAAAATGACTGAGCCGCAATTCGCTGATTTTATTGGCTACCATAAAGCCTTCTTCCAGATCCGAATACGCACTGAGTACTTTGATCCTGTTACCTTCTTCCTTTTCTGAAAAAACATTTTTTCGTATTTGTCCTTTATTCTTGGAAATCAGACTATTGGCTGCGTTTACAATGGTTTGTGTAGAGCGATAGTTTTGTTCGAGCTTGAAAAGTGTTCCTTCGGGATAGGTTTTCCTGAAATTCAGGATATTATCGATATTGGCTCCCCGAAAGGAATAGATGCTCTGGGAATCATCACCGACCACGCAAACACGGTGATGCTTTTCTGCCAGTTTCTTAACAATCAGATATTGTGAAAAATTGGTATCCTGGTACTCGTCCACCAAAATAAAATTGAAACGATCCTGGTATTGTGCCAGAATTTCCGGATGGTCCCTGAACAGGATGTTGGTCTGAAACAACAAATCATCATAGTCCATCGCTGCAGCGAGGCGGCACCGTTCCACATAGCGCAAGTATATTTCCTTGATCAATGGCCTTTTACCGAGTATGTCCTCTTTTATCCGCTCAGTATTTGCGGCATAGGCAGCCGGAGAGATCAAATCGTTTTTGGCCGATGAGATTCTGGCTTGTACAGCTTTCACCTTGTAAATCTTATCATCAAGGTTCATCTCTTTGCAAATAGTCTTGATCAGGCTTTTGCTGTCGGCTGAATCATATATCGTAAAGCCCGAAGGAAAACCGACTGCTTCGGATTCTGCCCTGAGAATTCTGAAAAAGATGGAATGGAAAGTACCCATCCACAACCTGGAAGCGGCTTGAGGATCAACCAACGTTGAAATCCGTGCTTTCATTTCCCGGGCAGCCTTGTTGGTAAAAGTCAGGGCCATGATGGTCCAGGGTTGCATACCACTCTGAAGCAGATAAGCGATCTTGTGCGTAAGTACACGGGTTTTTCCGGAGCCTGCTCCAGCTATGATCAATGACGGCCCATCGTTGTAAAGAACGGCTGCCTTTTGACTATCATTCAGATTTTCAAGGGAATCTTCCACAATTTGAGATACAATTTTGATTTTTCAAATGTAACCCAAAAACTCCAAATCAAAAAGGCTAAATTTGGTATTTGGAAATTCTTTTCGTATGTTTGTTTATATCAATTTTAAATTCTAGAAGGTATTAGTTATTTTATTGTTTAACTTAAAAACAATCTGAATATGAACTTCTCACTGCCAAATTTATCTTATGCGCTGAATGACTTAGAGCCATCGATCAGCGAGTTGACCATGAAATTTCATTATGGAAAACACCATCAGGCTTATGTCGATAACCTGAACAAATTTATCATCGGTACCGTTTTCGAAAATAGGTCATTGGAAGAAATCATCAAGACCGCTCCCGACGGACCTATTTTTAACAATGCCGCCCAGGTATGGAACCACACTTTCTATTTTGAAGCATTGGGTAAAGCCAAGGATCAGAATATCCCCACCTGCAAAGCCATTGAAGATAAATGGGGCAATTTTGATGTCTTCAAGGAAGAATTCAGTAAAGCCGCCATCGGACTTTTTGGATCCGGATGGTTGTGGCTGGTCGAAGATTTGGATGGTAAACTTCAGATTGTAGGTGAAAGCAATGCTGGGAACCCTATGAGAAAAGGGTGGAGACCTATTTTATGCTTTGATGTGTGGGAACACGCATATTATCTTGACTATCAAAACAAGAGGGCTGATTATATTAAGAACTTATGGACTATTCTGGACTGGAATGTGATATTGAAAAGGTTCTAAAAAAGTAAATATCGGTACGGATATTTAAAATAGGGTGTAAAAAGACACCCTATTTTAATTCGTACTTCCTATCTAAGATCAATTTCAAATTCTCAGAAGCTTAAAAAACTTTTGAAACAACCTCTTCATTATTTTTAACCATCTTCTTGATCTCTTCTTTCAGCTTTTGGTAATCAGCCTTACATAGCTTCAACAAGTCTCCTCTCTTGCCAAATGACCATGCCATACGCCTTAAAGGCAATCTCAGTGCTTGTCTGGCACGTTCGCAGACAAGACCATAGGTTGTTATGAAAAAGAAAATCAACAATCCATAGAGGGCTGAAACTCCGGTAAAATTTACCAAACAGCAAGCTGCAACGATGTAGATGATGAGGTTGAAAAGTAGACCCATTGTAAAAGTAAAAGTGCTGTGCATCTGCTTATCTTCAACTCCTTTACAAATCTGATGACTGATCAGCCAAGCAGGGAAATTCATCAATAAACCAGGAAGGAGCGGAATGGATATGATCATCAATAAAACCGTGATGAATCCAGGCTGTTTATCATCCATCCACTCTGACACCTCAGCCGGAGATCCGGGCAAGTTCTTCAACCTTTTGCAAAAGTCATCCAACACATCAATCTGTTCAGGATTTGCAGTATCAATCTCATCTAAAATCCGACTCAAGGCGCAACGTGCATCAAAGCGTAAACCAGCCATCGTCGTGGCATCCGTTTCCTCTCCCTTTTCAAGCAAGATATCCAGATAAGCAGGCGTTCCAAGACAGCAAAGCCTGTATATTTTTTCATAAGCAGCCGTACTCTTGATGTCATGCATCAACGGTGACATGGATTCTGCCAGTTTATCCCGAAGACTATTTAAACCGTTGGCTTGATTCTCTCTATAAATATTAATATAATCCCTGACTTCTATCGGCTCTCCGTAGGTAACAACCAAGTCCGGTCCCGAATGAAAATAATAATTAAAATCAATTCCTACAGGTATGATTTTCACATGAGCTTCACCTTTCAATTTTTCCTCGGCCGAATAAGCTATACGAAAAAGGCCTTTTACCAATGGACGTAATTTGTGTTGGTTTCCTAGATCTCCTTCAGGCATCAGACACATTTGCTTACGATTCACCAATACATCCACTGCACCATTCATCTGCTTTTCGTTTTTTGTCAGGTTTTCAAAACCATCCCTGATGCGGTAAATGGGAGCAATTTTCAAAGATTTCAGGAATTTGGCCACAATCTTATTTTGAAACATGTCTGCACGCGCCATAAAAACAATGGGGTTCTTCTGGAAAAAGAGAATGGCCAGCGCATCAAAAAGTGCATTCTGATGATTGCCCGCAAAAATGATAGGTTGCCCTTGTGGAATTCGTTCTGTACCACGAACCTCTATCTGTCTGAAAAAACGCACAAATGGAACACGCACAAAAAAACGCAGAAGCCTATAATATAGTGTATTATCGTAAATTTTGCTCATAACAGATTTTATTCAATTTCTATAATCGATCTCCTGTGCCAGAAAGTGCCCAGGATAAGGCCGGCTACTATATGCCAAATTCCCCACCAAGCAGCAATAAGCAACATACCACCAATAGCTAGGTCAGGAGAGAAAATCCTGGGATTGAACAACAAGGCAAGTGCCAATCCGCTGTTTTGAATTCCGACCTCGATGGTTACAGCTAGTCTTTCTTTGGGTGTTACCCTGAAAGCTAGGCCAGTCATGTAACCGGTGGAAAATGCAGAAGCATTGTGTACCAAAACAATAAGGAATATATAACCGATATAATTCAGGAAAATATATAGATTGTTTGAGAAAGCAATGATAATCATCGCTGCAAACATTAAAATGGAAAACCGCTGGAACCAAGGAGCAATTTTTTTGGAAAGCTCCGGAAATAAGTGTGCACAGAACATACCCAAAACCAATGGAATACCCAGTAATATAAAAACTGTATGGAACATTTGGACAGGGTCTATGGCCAGGTTTGGAAGTAACTCATTGGTGGCATGTTTTGCCAGATATCTCATATAAATATCTCCCCAAAAAGCGAAATTAAATGGCGTAGTCAGGATTGCTGCGATTGTTGTCATGGCTGTCATGGTAACAGATAGTTCAATCTTCCCTTTTGCGTAATTGCATATGAAATTGGATATATTTCCTCCAGGACAGGCAGCCACCAATATCATACCCATGGCAATTGTGGGAGTGATAACATTATGAAACAAGAGAACAATCAGAAAAGTGACGGCAGGCAAGAAGATCATTTGCGCCAACAATCCACCTATCAGAGCTTTTGGTTTTTTAAGGATTTCTTTAAATTTTCTGGGTTGAATATCAAGAGCCACACCAAACATGATAAAACCTAAAATAATATTCAGGACATGTGACCCCGTTGTTGAAAAGTTAATCCTTACCTGATCAAGTTCCAAAAGAGTTTCATACATAACACTTATTTTAGAATTAGCGAGATATTATTTTTTTAGCCTCTGCGAAATTAATTATTTCAGTTTGCTATCCAAGCATTCTTTGCTAAATTTGCCGATTCTTTAAGAAGAAACAGAAAATTTCGTATACAAATATATTTTATGGCAAAAGAATTGAAGGAGTTGGCACCAAGAAGCCTAGATTATTCACAATGGTATCAGGATTTGGTCATTAAAGCCGATTTGGCAGAGAATTCTGCTGTTCGCGGTTGTATGGTCATCAAACCTTATGGATATGCCATCTGGGAAAAGATACAACGTCAATTGGATGACATGTTTAAGGAAACAGGACATCAAAATGCTTATTTCCCATTGTTTATCCCAAAATCCTTTTTAAGCCGTGAAGCAGAACATGTAGAAGGTTTCGCCAAGGAATGTGCCGTTGTAACACATCACAGACTGATGAAAGATCCAAATGGAACAGGTCTTGTGGTTGATCCCGATGCCAAACTGGAAGAAGAGTTGATTATTCGTCCCACCTCTGAAACCATCATCTGGAATACTTATAAAAACTGGATCACCTCATACCGTGACCTGCCTATCCTTGTCAACCAATGGGCAAATGTAGTCCGGTGGGAAATGCGTACCCGTTTGTTCCTGCGTACAACGGAATTCTTGTGGCAGGAAGGTCACACGGCTCATGCCACC
>JALNXZ010000136.1 GCA_023230125.1 Bacteroidales bacterium
CCAAAAGTACCATCGAAAGTCAGATTGAAGGTCTGGAAGTGGGAGCAGATGCCTACTTGAGCAAACCTTTTCATCCCAGACACCTTGAGGCTATCATAGAAAGTCTGCTTCATAGGAATAAAGCGGTTCTTGAATACAGCGAATCCATATATGCCGCATTGGAACAGTACGAAGGTAAATTCATCCACAAAGAGGAAAAGGAATTGATGCTGCGTATCACAAAAATCATTCATGACCAAATTGATAATGAAGCCTTGTCCCTTGATTATATAGCTCACGAAACAGCACTCAGCAAAATGCAATTATACCGTAAGATTAAAGAAATCACCGGTCAAACCCCTACAGAATATATCCGTTCCATCAGGCTTAAACAAGCTGAAAAAATGCTTAAGACGACCAATAAGACCGTCCAAGAAATCATGTTTAACTGTGGGTTTAACAACAAAGCCTATTTTTACAGGGAATTTGCCAAAAAATACCACCTGCCTCCCAAAGAATACAGAAATCAGAAATAGCAATTATGCTTCCTTTTCTTTCTGAATTCCTTTTACCAACCCCAGGGTTCCATTGATACCCCCAAGTCCCATGGACTCTACAGCTGTGCTTGGTACGATAACAATGGTGGAATTGGTTTTCAAACCTTCATAAAGCATATTCATGGCACGAAGATGAAAAGCCGTCGGATTATTCTCATAGCTTTTTGCGGCTTCATTGAACATGTTGGCTATCTGACGTTCAGAATCGCCAAGAATGACTCTGGCCTGACGTTCCCGTTCAGCTTGCGCCTGCATGGACATGGCTGCTTCCAGCCCCTCCGGAATCAAGACATCCTTGACTTCCACCGAAATAACATTGATGCCCCAAGGTTCAGTACGTTCATCAATGATGATCTGCAAGAGCGCACTCATCTTATCTCGACCTTCCAGCATATCAGCCAGCATCGTTTTGCCGATGACATCACGCAATGCCGTTTGCGATGCCCAACTGATGGCACTATAATAATCGGCGACATCTATAGATGCCTTTTTAGGGTCAATGACTTTCCAAAAAAGGACAGCATCAACATCAACAGGAACGGTATCCTTCGTCAGTGTTTTTTCTGCCTTGAATGATGTGCTTATTACACGAATATCAATCCAGTACGGAATGTTGTCAATGATTGGAATGATAAAAAATAATCCAGGGCCTCTAAGAGAATGATACTTCCCCAAACGCAGCACAATAGCTCTGTTCCATTGGGAAGCTACTTTTGTAGACCAGGCTGCAAGTCCGGCCAAAATTAGAAAAACGATGATAATTGTCGTACTTTCCGGTGATGATAGGTCGCTGTTGACTGTAAAAGCCAAAGCATATCCCAACATAGCAATTATCACAAAAAAGAGTGTAGCAATAGATCCGTTGTTTTTCATCTGATGAAGAATTTTGAGTGATTATATGTGATAATGCCGTATTTATTTAAATTCAATCAATGTAACAGTATATCAATCAAAAAGTTCGGATAGAAGGAGAGATTAATTTGTCGCAATGTCCATTTTTCTCTGTTAAATATCATAGTGTCATACATTTAGAATAAACTTTACGATCTACTTCTGATGCTTTCCACAAGCTTTAGGAATTCGCCGGTTTCCTCTCTGATTTGAACAATGAAGCTATTATCATCAATCGCTCCAATGGCAGCGTCCATCTCTTCCGGTTTTCTGAATGTAGCCTTCCGAAACTGGTTGTTGTAGTCTTTCTTTCTGGAAACATAGACCTGCTCACAAATATATTTCTGGATGTCGATAACTTTATCCAATGCTGTGTGCCATAATGTTTCCGAGAGTCTGTCAGTCTTAAGCAACTCGCATAGTAGTGCATAAGCATGTTTCTGTTTGTCCAAGGGGTATCTTTCCCAAAGTTTATCATATCTGTGATGGATTTCCCTCCAAGTGCCGAGTTTCCCTGATCCAATATCGGAACGCAGTTGATCGAGGTCTTTTTTAGGCATCATCTGTCCACCCAGATTGACCCATTCATGCTGACGTTTTCCTTTTAGGTTATTGCACATGGATGCGAATGTCGCATTGGGGTCTGACGCCATAAAATCCAGTAAATTCTTGACTGCATAATAATACATCATATCTCCATAGGCATGCCAAGCCTTATAAACTTTCAGAATGACAACCTTCCGTTTGGAACATTCCATTTTTTCACCTAAAACTTCCAGTCTGGCAACATAATCAGAATTTTCTGCCAACAATTTTCTACCGGTTTCAGCAAGTTCTTCTTCGCTGATACCATCGACTGGTTTCATTTCTTTACGTAAAGCACCTTTGGCTGTCCATATTTCCAGCAACCTGCGGGCTATAATCACTTCCTCCATGGTGTCAGGCGCATAAGGATCAAATTCGATGTGCTGGACTTTGTGGATTCTATTGTCACGGGCTTTGTATTTCCATGAATTACGGGCCAAAGCATACATATTGTAAAGCCACCAGAATGCGGGCATCACTTCCAACTGATTTTTTGACACGTTGTTATTGAGCAAGGCAAATGGCAACGGAATATCAAGTTCTGACGGATAATCGGCTTTGGAGAGCAATATGAAGGAGGCAAAACGGCAGGAATGTTTGACACTGGCACATAATCCAGGCCAAAACCCACGACCGGCCTGAATCTCGTTATCATTGGAGCGGCTGTTGTGATTGGAGCCCATGGTGGCTCCGGCTGCCATATTGCTTTGTCCCATGACTACAGCAGCAATAAGGAATGAGTTGTTGTGGTGTTGTTCGTGGGCGGGGAATATCAGATTGTTCAATACTTCACAGCAGGAAATGGTTGAATTGTCTCCAAGAAAGGAATTCAACAGACGGGCACCGTATTTCAGATTGGAGTTGTTTCCGATAATGAATCGGACCGCTATACAATTGTAGAAAATATGGCAACCATATCCGATAATGCCGTTCACCAGCGTTACACCTTCTCCGATTTGAGTGGACTCATCTTCAGTTGAATTGATGGTCAAGTTCTTTAACTTACTGGCTCCCTTGATATAACAATTAGATCCAATCTTTACATCCTTGATGATGAGAGAATTCTTGATGACACAATTATTTCCAATAGTGCCGTAGTATCCCCGATGATAATCCATGCTCTCTTGAGTCATCTTTTTAAGATTTGCTTGCAAAGCTGTATCATCAATATATTTTGCCCACAAATAGGCATCAGCTGTGGTCATTCCATCAAATGGCAAGACTCTCCGACAACCCGTTTCGTTCATGAGTTCAAGCCAGGTGCGAACATTTTCCGATTCTCCTTCCTTTACGATGCCGTTACCGAATTTGGCATGGTCGGTGGTCTGCATTTCATCAATATTCAAGAGCATGCAGTTGTCCCCAACAATGTATTGGGCCATATAATGCACGTCATGTATGGCAACATCATTGCCAATATCACAGGAAATAATCAGGCTGTTTGTTATTCCGGAAGGCAACTTTAGGTCGTGATGTTGGAGGATGACATTTTGTATACTCCCCAACCTGACAAGACCAAAAAAGCGTGAATTCTTGATTTGTCTCGGATTAAAAGGATCCGTAACACGGATATCATCCCAGTTACCTGCTGTATTGCCATTCTTGACCAATCTCTCAACCTCGTCTGAGCGTAAGTGTCTCCAACCTGATTCCGGAGGGATTGTTTGTTTGTTTCTCTGGTAATATTCGTCTTTTCCTTTGGGTAGAAATTCTTTTGAAATAAAGTTTTCGGAGATGTATTCCGGAGGTAAAATCGTGACTCTGTTCATCGGTCTATCTTTAATAGTCTTAGCATAAAAGGCTGGCAAATATAGATAAACCATTTTTATTTGGCAAAACATAAAGCATCTCATCAATGCATAACGAAGGGTTGCCTGAAAACAGACAACCCTTCGTTATTATAAAACGGTAAAAAACGCTTAATCTTTAAATTTTGCCGATAAAAACTCACGATTTAAACGTGCGATGTTTGTGATGGAGATATTTTTGGGGCATTCTGCTTCACAAGCTCCGGTGTTGGTACAGTTACCGAATCCCAGTTCATCCATTTTGGAAACCATGGCTTTTGCACGACGTGCTCCTTCTTTTCTTCCCTGAGGAAGCATTGCCAACTGACTAACTTTAGCAGAAACGAACAACATTGCAGAACCATTCTTACAGGCAGCGACGCAAGCACCGCAACCGATACAGGAAGCGGAATCCATGGCCTCGTCAGCAATTCTCTTTGGAATAGGAATTGCATTTGCTTCAGCACCTCCTCCAGTGTTTACAGATACATATCCTCCAGCTTGCATGATTTTATCAAAAGCTGTACGGTCTACCATCAAGTCACGGATAACAGGGAAACCGTGTGAACGCCATGGTTCAATGGTAATAGTTTCACCATCTTTGAACTTACGCATATGTAACTGACAGGTGGTTACATCTTCATCGGGCCCATGTGGGTGTCCATTGATATAGAGTGAACACATTCCGCAAATACCTTCCCGACAGTCGTGGTCAAAAACGACCGGTTCTTTCCTTTCGCTGATAAGCTTTTCGTTCAGCATATCCAACATTTCCAGGAAAGAGCTATCGACAGAAACGCCGTCAAGTTTGTATGTTTCAAATGCGCCTTTGGTCTTTGGACCGCGTTGACGCCATACTTTTAATGTAATATTGATTAACTTATTTTCCATGTCCGTGATTATTTATAATTCCTTTGTTGCACCTTGGTATATTCATAGTTCAGGTCTTCCTTGAGCATTTCAGGTTCCTGATCTTCACCTTTGTACTTCCAGCAAGATACATAAGAGAATTTTTCGTCGTTACGAAGAGCTTCACCATCAGAAGTCTGGTATTCTAAACGGAAATGGCCACCACATGATTCTTCACGAAGGAGTCCGTCTCTTGCCATCAAGTCTCCGATTTCGAGAAAGTCCGCAAGACGTATGGCTTTTTCAAGCTCGGTGTTCTGGTCTTT
>JALNXZ010000137.1 GCA_023230125.1 Bacteroidales bacterium
AAAATATAGTTATACAGTTTGCCGCTGTATTTACTATACAAAATCTCAAAGCAAGCGGTATTGCCTTTCCTGAGCCTTTCGAGAAGATCACGGTCATTGTTTAACTCATCTTCCATACATTAATTACAGTTAGATGAATAGACCAAAATAGAAGCTTCAATCGTGTTCTTCTTTAGATGCATATGACATAACATCAGACTATCAGGAAGATAAGAACTTCTGATTTTCATATGATATTAATTTTTTATTCTAACGTCATATGGAATTCACATGTCCATTTAATCATAAACTTGGACGTTTTACAAACATGTTCGTTTCATGTGACTATATTTAAGGTAACGCAATTGCATTTATCCGCTAAATAATATATAAACAATCAAACGATTGTTTCCCGTTATTCTAGATATGTTAAATAAATACAAAAACGCAAGCAGTAAGACAAAATAAGCATATATCCAAGACCTTACAAATTAAGCCCCGAAAAAATATACTTACTTCATCAAAAACAATATTATCCGTAACAGGAGCATAAAGCCCGAGCAGTTGCAAGAATCTTACTTAATTTCAAAGGTGTACTTGAAACCATTAAAATGCCCCATAAGCGCATCGAGAGAATCTTTGGTTTCTTGAACCAACTTTTGCATTTGAATGGAATCCAACTCAATCAGGTTCATGTCACCATTGAAGTATATCAACCCATATTCAGACATCGTCAATATACGCGTCTTAATAATTTTCAAACTCCATTGAGAATTGAAAAAACAACCATTCTTCTCATCAAAATTGAACATGCTGTAAGACGTTTGAGTATTGCTTTGGTCATAAATACGTTTTTCAACCCGAATAAGCCGATTGCTCTTATAATACAATACAACCTTTGCCACCGATCCGGTGTTGTCAAAAGCATAGCTGACCTTTGATTGTTTTGTAGATGGATCATACTTCAAGGCGGTCAACTTTTCAGCCATCTCTGAGTCGAGGGCGTACAAATCTTCTGAAGTTGCCTTTTTGAGTGTTAAACTAGAATCTTTCTTTAAATCGGTTTTTTGCTGAGTAGCAATAGCTTCATTTTCAACTGAACGAACTTGACTTTGACCCGGAAAAAAGCTTACAAAAAGAAGCATGAAGGCCACAGCAATTAAAATACGTGGGGTTTTCATAGGACGTCTTTTATTATATTAAATTAACTATCAGATATTTAATATTATAATAAACAATTGTGCATCATAATGGATTGATTCACAATATATCATATTTATTCCTATTTTTGAGTTATTAAATGACAGATGTTCACAACATTAAAGTAATGAAGTCCGATTTTGTCCTAAATAATCACATCAGGTCTTTCAGACAAGCCTGATAATAGCCCTGAATTGCATCTTTAGGCCTTAGAATTTCACCATTCCATTCAACGAGATCCAAATCAATGGCAACCCGTCCGTGCATTTCAACGCTGCGGATACGTCCCATATCCAATTCGATTTTTTTCAGGACAATTTGGATATCCCTTAACGTACTTACAGACTGAGCCACACACACAGCATTCAAATATTTCGCACATTCTCCCTGAGGAACAGGTTGCCCTTCCTTTATCAAAGCGGCACTCCAATGATTTTCCGAAAATCGTGCCCCTTCAGGAAAGGCCAAAGACAGTATGATTCTGGCTTCAGCAATGTTCTTTTCCGCTTCAGAATTCGAAGCCAAAAGGATGATAAACTGATTCATCATTCATGAAATTTGAAACAAACTTACCAATTAATTTCCATATCTTTGGTGCTAAACTTTTGGTTTCATGAAAGTCAGATAATTATTTACCTATGAAAAAACGCATCGCTTTTCTGCTGTTCTGCCTGTTGCTGATTCCGTCCGTTCTGTTTTCCCAGGAAAAATCAGATAAAAGTTCCAAAGCCAAACAAGTCCTTCAGATAAACCTTCGCAAAGAAGTCAACAGTATCTCCTGGATGGAAATCAGCAAGGGTCTTGAAGAAGCCAGGACTAAAAAATATGACGCTGTCCTTATCAACATGAACACCTACGGGGGAGAAGTACTTTATGCCGATTCCATTCGGACAGCCATCCTCAATGCACCAATGCCTGTTTATGTATTCATCAACAACAATGCAGCCTCAGCAGGAGCTTTGATTTCCATAGCCTGTGACAAAATTTTCATGCGTTCAAGTGGTACCATTGGAGCTTCCACTGTAGTGGATCAGTCTGGGGCAGCAGCACCCGACAAATATCAGTCATACATGCGCGGCATCATCCGTGCCACTGCAGAAACACAGGGTAAAGATACCACCATCATCGGACAGGACACCACCATTGCATGGCACCGCAACCCAAAGATTGCAGAAGCCATGGTTGATGAGGATCTCTATATCGCAGGCATCATCGATACAGGTAAAGTTCTTACCTTCACCGCCAACGAGGCTCTGCAGAACGGCTACTGTGACGGAATATCTGAAAATGTGGACGAAATCCTCACAAAATATGTCGGCTACTCCGATTATGATTTGACGGTATTCAGGATGAAAGGCTGGGATTACGCGAAAGGACAATTGATGGGCACAGTCTTGCGTGCCATTTTGATCATGCTCATTATTGGCGGTATCTGGTTTGAACTACAAGCACCAGGCATCGGTTTTCCTACATTGGTTGCATCCGTTGCAGCTGTATTCTATTTTGCACCGCTTTATATGGATGGCCTTGCACAAAACTGGGAAATCATCCTTTTCATCATCGGAATGATTCTGCTTTTTATGGAAGTCTTTGTCATACCGGGCTTCGGGGTTGCCGGAATTCTAGGAATCCTGTTCATACTTTGCGGATTGACTTTTGCCTTGATTGATAATGCCATGTTTCATTTCAGCTTTCAGGGTTTAAATGGCGTTACAGAACCACTCTTGCTGGTTTCTTTAAGCATCACAGCGGCAGTCTTGATATGTATTTGGTTAAGCACAAAAATCGGGCATGGAAACGGTGTCTTCCATAAACTGGCTCTAACATCCGTACAGAACAATGAAGAAGGTTATATCGGAGTTCCCATGGAAACCAAAGAGATGGTGGGAAAGACAGGAGTGACCGATACGGTTCTTCGTCTCTCCGGAAAAGTACGCATTGACGACAAGATGTATGATGCCATTTCAGAATATGGATTTATCGAAAAAGGAGAAGATGTCAGGGTGACCCGTTATGAATCCGGACAAATCTATGTTACAAAAACCATCGAAGACTCTCCCCAAAATACGGATTGATGTTTTTTTACTTCTCCAACACCTCGGAGCAAGACTTCAGTATGGATTTAGCCTGTTTGATATTAAGTCTTTTACCCAAGTCAAGCAAGTTCTCTTTGGTGATATCCTGCACTTTTCCACAGACAGACAAGGCATGGGTATTCTTATTAGGTGTTGGCTTTAAATTGAAAGCAGGAGCTAACTTCCATTTTTTCTTACGGGAAAGAATAAGAAGTATCTTATCCGGCCGATCCTTCTTATTTCCAATCAATACGTTAAAAATCATGCGTCTGTATAGTTCCTCCATTTCAAGGTAAGACAAATGCATTTGCCGCATACACCGAAAAGCACCTTCATAAGAATCCTCCGGATCCTCGCGTAATCCAGCAAAGGACTGGACATGCAACTTTTCATTTTCGGCCCGGTCGAATCTCTTACATAAAAGATGCGTTTTATGCCCGTCATTGAGCATACGGCAAGGTGCCATCGTAATGCCACAAGCTATGGCTTTTTTATAATAATCATATTCCACCATCAAATTATTCGGACAATCAATCCTGACACCGTCCAACTTGATGATCCAGCTTTCAAAACCTTCAGGAATAGAACCTTGACCAGAAAAAACTTCTCCGGTAAAATCATTGATGGCCACCAAAGCCTTTGGCCAAGACCCACGAGTAAAAAGTCCGCTTCTAAGCAACTCTCTGATTCTCCGGTCACTTAATCCACTGCCGTTATTATTGAATAAATTGTATGCATATTTGACCAACAAGTCGATATCTATGCTTTCTAATGTGTTGAGTTCAGGGTAACCTGATGGCTCAAAACTGAATGCACCCATTCCACGATTACCAAGCAATGAAAGATAAGATTGCGACGAAAGTTTTTCAGGCGTTTGTTGCGAATCATGTAAGGCATAACGCAAAATATCCTTGGCATAGCTTCCAGGAAGAATATCCGCCAAAAAACCAGGTAAACCATCCATCTCTTTAAATTGATAGATTTCAGGTTTTAGGCGAAGTCTTTCCATGGGAAATAGGATAGGGGAGATTTCCCATCCCAACCTCAAAAAAGACGGAAAGAATTCAAATTGCACCAAATGTGTTTCTGAATCTCTGACCATCACGCCCAGTGGCTCATTCCATAAATTTACCTGAACAAATTGACGCATATTATTCTTTTTTTGACAATTTGACACGTTTTCGATGTGCCTGCTGAGCAGCCATGACTGGAGTAATCTCAGGAAAAAGGTCATTCAGTCTGGAAAGCATCTCCAAAGAGCGGAACACCTGAACAAGACTCAAGACATTCAAAGGCTTACCATTTTCCAGGTCACGTATGGTACCCCTGTTCAGTCCGGAATGATCGGCAAGAGACTGCTGAGTCAGGTTTTTCGATATTCGGAACGCTTTAATCCGTTGGCCCATTTCCGATAAAATTTCAAAATCAGTTAATCGATACCAGTCTTGCATAGATATATTTTTTGCAAATATAATATAATGATGGCTAAATAGACCTTTATATCAACATTTTATTTATAATGATTATTATCTAAACCATTATAACAAACCAATTGCTCTTAAATACGCCCTGAATATCAGCATCTTCCATCATATTATTTGTCTGAAAATTTGCATGGAAAGCAAAAAATGACTTACTTTGCAGCCGTTTTAAGAAACACCAAGAGCTATACTAATCTAAAAAAGATAAGACATGT
>JALNXZ010000138.1 GCA_023230125.1 Bacteroidales bacterium
TCAGGGCCCTGATGGTTTCCATGCAGATGGTTCCGATATGGTGCTGCTTGAGGTGGAAGTAGTGGATGCCGATGGACAGCGTTGTCCTTTGGCTAACAATATGGTATCTTTTGAAGTGAAAGGCGTGGCAGAATATATTGGTGGTATCGCTCAGGGTGAAAATAACTACATAGGCTCTAAAAAATTACCTGTTGAAGGCGGTGTCAACCGAATTCTCTTGCGTTCAACCCGTAAATCCGGTCAGGTGAAAGTCATTGCAACTTCTGATCATTTAAATCTGGATTCTTTGAGCTTCGATTCAAAAGCAATAGAAATAATGAGTGGCCTGTCAACTTATATTCCTGCCACAAAACAGCCTTCTTTGTTGACTAGAGGAGCAACTCTCGGCATCACCTCTTATACCGTTTCGAGAGTGCCCATTTCTGTAATTGATATCACTGCCGGATCCAACCAAAAGGAAGTATTGAACAGCTTTGATGATAATGAGCAGACCGAATGGCGAAACAGTGGATCACGTTCCGTGGCATGGATCACTTATGAATTGACCCGTCAGACAAGGTTGTCCGAAATCAGTCTAAAACTTTCAGGTTGGAGGAATCATCCCTATCAAATCAGGGTACTCAATGAAGTAGGAGAGGTCCTTTGGGAAGGTGAAGTCGGGAAGAGTTGGGGATATGTCAACTTGCCTCTGAATAAGAATATCATTTCCAAATTCGTCCGTGTAGAATTGCCTGGTGCCGGAAATGAAAAGGACTTGTCTCCTGTAGCGTTTGTGCCTGATCAGAAACTTGATTTCATTGGAGATCATTCTAAGGATGAGCTAAGAATTGTTGAAATAGAATTCTATGAATCAGCAGAGTAAAGATACCGGTTGTTAACTTCATTTATCATTCTTTAAAATAATACAACTTGATGATATCTGCATCAGGTTGTATTTTCGTATCATCATTCTATTTTTAAATGATTGTATCATGAAACGAATTACACTTTTGGCTCTTGCCATCATTTTGGGTTTGGGCTTTTGTATTGGGGAAAGTAAGAAACTCGAAAAAACAGAGGTCCCGGAATTGCCAAAGACAGATAAAGGGACGGACAATAAGCCTTTGACCAACATTAAGGTCAACAAAGAATATGATAGTCATGGAAACCTGATCCGTTACGATTCAATATCTTCGTGGTCTTATTCCAGTAATGGAGAAAACGTGGCTGTTGATGACAGCATGTTGAACGAGTTGAAAAGTCACTTTGATCAAGGTTCCCTGGATGATTTTTTTGACGAGGTCATGCCTCAGGATTCTGCTTCAGGAAGAGGTTCTGATCTGAATAGTTTTTTTAACAGTCAATTTCGTCAGCACAGGGAGCAAATGAACAGGTTGTTTTCTGAAATGGATTCGATGGAGAGCTCTTTTTTGAAGAATAAAAAAAGACCTGATTCAATCAAGACTGTTCCACAAACCAAGAATTGATGATTTTCTCCATGCAGAATCTTCGTAAGCCTTCATTTTATGATTGAAATGGAGGCTTTTTTAATGGAGTGGATATTTGCGAATGTTTTTGTCACTATATTTGTTACAACTTAATTTATTTACGTATGAAAAACTTAAAAACAGCATTGTTGCTTTTTTCAGCAGTATTTCTCTTCCATATAAACACATCTGCTCAGTCTCCGGATAATGACTGGAATCAGAAAAAAGCACTCAAATGGTTTAAAGGTGGCGAATGGACAAATGGCATGTCTTTGAAAGTAGATAAATCTGTCAATTTGGTGGAATTTGCCCGTCAATATCACAAGAATAAAGCATCTTGGAACTTAGTCTTTAAATGGTTGAAGGACAATGATCCTGCAACAGTCGCTCCTGGTAAATATATTCTTGATAGCATGAATGTGACGGTCAATGTGACAGACGCTCCTTCGACCAAGGCCTTTGAGAAAACTTCCTGGGAGGGACACAGCAAATATATTGACCTTCAATATATAGCGAGAGGTAAGGAGAAAATGGGTATCGCTCCGATTTCAAAAGCCATCGTTTCAAAACCTTATAATGCAAAAAATGACAATGGCGTCTACCATGTTGCTGTTGCAGATAGCAAATATGTTGTTGCAAAACCCGGTACTTTTCTGATCTTTTTCCCTTCAGATGCCCATCGACCCAATATTAAAGTGAAAGGATATGACCAGATTAAGAAGATTGTTTTCAAAATTAAAGCCTATACCACGGAAGATCCACAAAAACGTGAAGAAACTGAAACCAAACTGTTGCAGAATAAGCAATAATCATTTTTGAAACCTGAAAAAGGTAAAGATAGATCATTGATTCCCCGGACATGCCCAAGTTGTTCGGGGATTTTTTTAAATTATATTTTAATAATTACACTAATTAATAGTAAATAGTGTATATTTGAATATTCAAAAAAATAACTTAACCAACAAAATCCATGGACAATATTTCTCCCAAAAAACAAAAATATATTGATCAAGCCATTTCTGTATTTAAACAAGAAGGTTTGCGACTTTCTTTGGATGAAATTGCCGATAAAATGGGTATTGTCAAAAAAACATTATACAACCATTTTGAGTCTAAGGATGATTTGTTGCGCGAATGTATCCAGTCTTTGATTACCGAGCTTCGCAATGAAATAGAAGTCATGAATGATGACCGGTTCAATGCCGTTGAAGGTATGAGAAAAGGTTTTGAAGAGATGTCCAAGTTCTTTTATGCATTAAGTCCGGTTTTTTTCCATGACATCAAAAAATTATATCCCGAGATAGCTATGGCAGAACATCATGCCAGCATTGAATTATTCAGGGATAAAATCGTCGAAAATTTGAATAAAGGCATCAAAGATCAATCTTACAGGCAGGATATGGATGTGGTATTGATGAGCCAATATTTCATCTATTCCGTTTTTGGATTCTTTATCAATCGAGTCATCAATAGCAACGAATTCTCCGCCAGAAACTATTTTCCCACCGTTCTTGAATATAATTTAAGAGCTCTGGTCAGTGAAAAGGGGTTGAAACTCTTGTAAAGCATAAAATATTGCATTTAACCATACCAGAAAAATGAAACTTAAACCAATCATCTTGATATGCTTGTTGCTTCTAATTGTTTCAAATCTGCCGGCACAGCAGTCCTACAATTTGCAAAGTTGTATCAAATATGCTTTGGAAAATAACCACAATCTGAAAAAATCCCGGTTGGATCGCGAAAAAAATACTCAAGCCGGGCGTGAAATGATGGGTGCATTACTTCCACAAATCAACGCCAGTGCCAATGTGTCCGACAATATTAAAAACATGTCGTTCATCATGTCGAACTTCATGGCAAATGACCCTACTGATCCAAAGTACATGAGTTTAAGCATGGGGACTCCATATTCTGCCGGTGCAGGGATCGTACTCAATCAACAGCTCCTGAATTTTTCCCTTTTCAACGCAGTGGAAATATCCAAAATGGTTCAGAAAATGGCCGCACTGGGTGTTGAATCCAAGGAGGAAGACATCATCAGCCAGACAGCCGGTCTGTATTATTCCGTCCAGGTGACAGGTTATGTGGTTGTCCAGTTTGACAAAAGTATCGGGTTGATGGGGCAATTATTAAAGACCATGGAGGTTAGCCTCGCCAATGGCTTGATTAAGAAGGTGGATGTGGACCGCCTGAAAGTGGCCAGATCCAATCTGATGACTCAAAGAGACGCCATCCAAAATGCCATCGATGTCCAGAAAAACTTATTGAAGCTTCAGATGGGGCTGAGCATGGATCAGTCCATCGAGGTAGAACCTATTGATTTTAGTTATATTGAAGATCAATCCGAACGGGAGACAAACTACACGTTTGATCTCAACCTACAAACTCCGTATCTCATCATTCAGCAACAACAAGAGTTGGGATTACGACAAAAGAAGGCTGCCATCTATGAGTCGTTTCCGGTTCTGACCCTTTCTGCCAATTACCAGATGAACTGGGCAAATGACAAGTTGTCTTTTGGCAACGATGGTGAAGTTCATTATAGATTCCCGACATCAGCCATTGGGCTTAACTTCAAGCTCCCCATATTCAGTGGATTATCCAGAACTGCCAAAATCAGGCAAACTGTCATTGAACAAAAGAAGCTGCAGGAAGATGCTTTGACGCTCGAACAATCCTTAAATATGGCTTACCTGAATGCCATGTTGAAACTTCAGGATAGTCATAAGACGATTCAGGCTCAACGTGAAAATAGGACTTTGGCCCAGGAGGTCTATGACATTTCAGAGAAGAATTTTGCTCAGGGTATCGCTTCCATGTCTGATGTCCTGAACGCCAACTCTTCCCTGATCCAGTCGCAGGTGAGCTATGCCGATGCTCTGAGCAATTATATGAAAGCCTATATTGATTTAAGGAAAGCCAACGGAACCATTCGTGGGCTCATGGAAAAAAATTAAATAAAATATCGGATGAAAAAGCGCATTTATCTTGTTTCCATCATTGCCATACTCGCATTGATCGTAATGGTTTTGATTCTGAATAAAAGATCAACACGGAAAAAAACCGAATGGACCTTGGACGTTTCCACCGCCGTTTCCGTAAAAATGGACGTCGTGAAGCAATCGAATTATCAGATGAGTTTTTCCTCAAATGGAGCCTTGGAACCAATTCGTGAACTTTCTTATGTCTCCGATGTGGCCGGTCGTGTCCTGCAAATCATGGTTGATGAAGGAGCATCTGTTTCCAAAGGTACGCCACTCTTGAATGTGGACGATGAGATGCTCAAGGCTGATTTTACCGCAAGTGAAGCCGGATACAAAGCCTTGAAGATGGATTATGACCGTCTGAAAAATGTCAATGATTACGGAGGAGTAAGCAATCAGCAATTGGACAACATCAGGACGCAGTTGATTGCTGCTGAAAGCCGTTATGATATCAGTAAACGTCGTTTAGCCGA
>JALNXZ010000139.1 GCA_023230125.1 Bacteroidales bacterium
AGAGGATATTTTGAAGCGTGATCTCGGTTATTATGGCTGGATGATGCAGGGAGATTTTTCGTTGAATACTAAAAATGTACTGACTCGCATTCGTTTGCGTGCAATAAACAAGTGATCATATGTGGAAAGGCAAGCGCATTTTACTGGGAATATCCGGCGGCATTGCGGCCTACAAGATACCGGAGTTGATCCGTCTTTTTGTAAAAGCCGGAGCTGAAGTACAGGTGGTTGTCACCAAAAATGCACTTGAGTTTGTTACAAGACTGACGCTTGAAACGGTTTCAAAGCATAAGATATATGTTGACCCTTTCGCTAAAGTCAATACTTATTTGACGGAGCATATTTCTCTGGCAGACTGGGGGGATTTATTAATAGTTGCACCGGCTACAGCCAATGTCCTGGGTAAATTTGCAGGAGGCATTGCCGATGATGCCTTATCTACCACCTTCTTGGCATTCAATAAGCCAATATTCATTGCACCCGCCATGAATTGCAAAATGTATGCACATCCGAGTATTCAAAAAAATATAGAATATCTCCGTGAAATCGGGGCCCATTTTTTGGAACCGACAGAAGGAGAATTGGCTTGCGGAGATTTCGGCAAGGGACGGATGGAAGAGCCTGCTGCCATTTTTAAAACGCTTTCAGATTATATTTCTGAACAACGGCCATGGTCCGGAAAGAAAATAATGATAACAGCCGGACCTACATACGAGAAAATAGACCCTGTCCGTTTTATTGGAAATTACTCTTCAGGAAAGATGGGATTTGCTTTGGCGGAAGCCTGTGCCGAAAGAGGGGCAGAGGTGTTGCTGATTGTAGGACCGGTTGCATTGAAAACATCTTATCCAAACATTCAGCGGGTTGATGTAGAGTCTGCCGCTCAGATGTTTGAAATTGCAACCGCCAGTTTCGGTGAGATGGATGCTGCCATTCTTTGTGCAGCAGTG
Source organism: Bacteroidales bacterium (assembly GCA_023230125.1). Lineage (GTDB taxonomy): Bacteria > Bacteroidota > Bacteroidia > Bacteroidales > UBA1402 > UBA8389. The sequence continues at coordinate 951 of JALNXZ010000139.1, forward strand.
GCTGATTTTACACCCGCACAAACTTTTGAGACCAAGACAAAAAGGGGAGAGGATGACCTTCATTTGCAGCTGAAACCTACCAAAGATATTGCTGCGGCATTGGGGAAATCGAAGAAGGATGGTCAGGTTTTGGTCGGTTTTGCACTTGAAACAGATCAGGAAGAAAAAAATGCCAAGTCAAAGTTGGAACGGAAGAATCTGGATTTCATTGTTCTGAATTCCTTGAATGATTCTGGTGCAGGTTTCAGGCATGAAACCAATAAAATAACCATCCTGAACAAGGAGGGGTATTCATTTGACTTTCCTCTTAAAACGAAAAAGGAAGTGGCTGAGGATATAGTGAATGTACTGAAAGAATATTTCAGATAACAATTGATTGAGGATGAAACAAAGAAACCTGATATTTTTTTGGACACTGGCCCTGATTTTTATATTTGGAACATCTGGCCTTGATGCGCAGGAGTTGAACTGCAAAGTGCAAATCAATACCGAGCAGATTACAGGTACAGATAAGGTAGTTTATGAAAGTTTGAAGAATTCAATGGAGGAATTTATGAATGCCCAACGGTGGTCTAACCTGCAGCTGAAAAATTCAGAGAAGATATCCTGCTCCATGCTTTTCATTATGAAATCGCGAGATGGTGACTCATATAGTTGCGACCTTCAGATTCAGTCATCAAGACCAGTCTATGGGTCTACCTATACCACTTCAATCTTGAATATGCGAGAGGAGCTTACTTTTGATTTTCAGGAGAATCAGACACTCATCTACAATGAAACATCAATAGACAACAATCTTACAGCCACATTGGCTTTTTGGTCTTATGTGATATTGGGAATGGACTTTGATAGTTTTTCCAAATTGGGCGGTACACCTTTTTTCCAAAAAGCACAGGAAATAACAGCCATGGCTCAAGGTTCACTCGGAGACAGCTGGAAAGCTCAGGAAGACAAGAACCATTGGGGTTGGATCAGTGCTCTGACCGATGAAAATCAGCCTTCCATGAGGGTGTTGTCCTATAATTACCACCGTCTTGGACTTGATATCATGTATGAAAAGGCGGATGAAGGCCGCACACAAATAACAACGGCACTTGCCGAATTGAAAGTTGCCAAACAGGCAAAACCTCATTCACCTTTGTTGTCCAACTTTATGGATACCAAAGCGGATGAACTGATAAATGTTTATTCAAAGGCAAATCCACAGGAAAAGCAAGTCGTTTTTGAACTTCTGACGGATGTTTATCCCGCTTCTGCAAACCGTTTGCAGGGAATAAAAACGAAAAAATAGACAGTATGCTTCAAAAACTCCATATAGAGCATTACGCATTGATTGATAAACTTGATGTCTCTTTCAAAAATGGTTTTACAGTCATCACTGGAGAAACCGGGGCAGGAAAGTCAATACTATTGGGTGCACTTTCACTAATTTTGGGACAACGGGCTGAATCCCGTGTCATCAAGGAGGGATTTGAGAAATGTGTTGTTGAGGCTGAATTTGACATTCATGCATATGGTTTGGAAACTTTTTTTGAGCAAAATGACCTGGAATATATTCAGGAAAGCTGTCTAATCAGGCGTGAATTGTTTCGTTCGGGGAAAAGTCGTGCTTTTATAAACGATTCCCCTGTATCATTGGCAATGCTTAAGGACTTGACGGCGCAGCTTATTGATATTCACTCGCAACATCAAAACTTGTTGCTTGGAAATGATGTCTATCAATTGAATATTCTGGATTCAGTGGCTAAGAACGAAGCCCTTTTGAATGAATACAGGACAGCATACCTACATTTTAGGGAACGCCTGTCTGCGCTCAAAAAACTGGAAGATACAGCTAGAAAAGCCAGGGAGGAAGAAGATTATTTGAGGTTTCAGTTCAATCAAATTGATGAAGCTCGTCTGAAAGAAGGTGAACAGGAAGAATTGGAAGCAGAAATGGATCTGTTAACCCATGCTGAAGAAATCAAGCTTGGTCTTGGAAGAATCTTTCAACTTTTGGATGAGGAAGGGCATGGGATAAATACCTTGCTTCATTTGGCCATGAATCAGGCTGAAAGTCTTCAGAAAGTTTATTCAAGACTACAGGAATCCTGTGAACGCATTCATTCCAGTTATCTCGACATGAAAGACCTGTCCGGAGAGCTGGAGGCTCTTTTAAATGACGTTGAGGTCAATCCTGAACGAATGGAACAAGTCAATGATAGGATGAACCAACTCTACAGTCTGCAACAGAAACACAGAGTCAGGAATACTCAGGGACTGATAGACCTCAAAGAAGACCTTTCCGAGAAACTTTCTGTCATTGATTCTTTTGAAAATCAATTGACCGATTTAAAGAATGAAATGAATGATGCTGAAAGTCTGGCCCAGAATCTGGCTGATAAACTTACTGCATCCAGATCTTTCATCAGGGGATCAATAGAAGAAAGATTGGTCCGTCTGCTAAAAGAAGTAGGAATACCAAAAGCTGTCTTACAGATTGAACAAAAACGGAAGCCGATGGAATCGGATGGTCAGGATCAGATCAATTTCTTGTTTTCTGCCAACAAAAACACAACGCCGCAATCCATCAATCAGATAGCATCAGGAGGGGAAATTTCCAGGATTATGTTGAGCATCAAATCTTTGATTGCAGAATTCTCCAGTCTGCCGACGCTCTTGTTTGATGAAATCGATGCCGGTGTTTCTGGTGAAATTGCTGATAAGATGGGGCAAATCATGAAAGGTATTGCGGGGAAAAGACAAGTGATATGCATCACCCATTTGCCACAGATTGCGGCCAAGGGAGAAGATCACTTCAAAGTATATAAAACAGAACAAAACGATAGCAGCATGACGGCCGTGAAACGTTTACGGGAAGACGAACGCTTGCTTGAAATTGCTCAGATGCTGAGTGGTGCCAATGTGAGCAAAGCTGCTGTAAGCAATGCTCAGGCCCTTTTGCTCGAGAATCAATAACCAATTTATGCAAACTATGTACAACAAAAATCCGCGTATGGCCTATGGACCGCGTAAATCCTCAGAAAATAATGCTGAATTCATTTTCGGAGTCCGTGCTGTCCTGGAAGCCGTTCTCGCAGGTAAAGATATTGACAAGGTTCTGATCAAGAAAGATCTTGAGACAGAACTGACCAAGGAACTATTTGAAGCATTACATGGTACAAGGATTCCGGTACAACGGGTACCGATCGAAAAGCTGAATCGCGTCACCATGAAAAATCATCAAGGTGTCGTAGCTTTTATTTCCGCTGTGACTTATCAACGCCTTGAAGACATCGTTCCAACACTCTATGAAGAAAGGAAAACGCCTTTTTTTGTGTTGTTGGATGGTGTCACCGATGTCAGAAATTTTGGGGCTATTGCCAGAACCTGTGAATGTGCAGGCGTCCATGCAATTGTTATTCCACAGACTGATAGCGTCAGCGTGAATGCCGATGCTGTCAAGACTTCTGCCGGAGCTTTGCTGACATTGCCCGTTTGCAGGGAATATTCTATCAGGGAGGCCATCTTCTACCTGAAAAATTCTGGGGTTCATGTTATTGCTGCCACTGAAAAAGCATCGGATAATTATACCGAGGCTGATTATTCAGGACCGGTCGCCATTGTGATGGGTGCAGAAGATACTGGTATTGCCAATGAGAATATCAAGATTTGTGATGAGTTGGTACAAATTCCGATTCTTGGAAAGATTGGATCCTTGAATGTTTCTGTTGCTGCCGGAGTCTTGATGTATGAAGCCATCAAGCATCGGTCTAAAGTAAAGGAATAAATGTTCCTTATTTATACATGATTATGATTGAAGTATTGACAGACGTCTTACGAAACACTTTGATGATCACATGTTTTGTTATTGTGATCATGCTTTTCATTGAATTGCTCAATTTATTTACGCAAGGGAACTGGAGTAAATGGCTTGGAAAATATAAACCCCTACAGATCCTTATAGC
>JALNXZ010000005.1 GCA_023230125.1 Bacteroidales bacterium
CAAGAAACTTTCTGATGATATAGACATCAATTCTTTTGAAATGATTCTTCAGTCCCATTTGAAATATATCACATTTCAACTTATTGATTCTATTTAATATAGATATTATGATCTTCACTAAAACTTTAATTATTTAAAAGTAAAATTCCTTATCATAATCTCGCACTCACCTGCCGCAATACCTGAGGTTTCCAGGTCGAAAAATCACCAACCATGATATGCTGACGGGCCTCTCCCACCAACCACAGATAAAAGGCCAGATTGTGGATGGAGGCTATTTGCAAAGCCAGTAACTCATTTGCAGCAAAAAGATGCCGCAGATAAGCTTTGGTGTATAATTGGTCCACAGAGGATGCTCCTTCCTGATCTATTGGTGTAAAATCATCTGCCCACTTCTTGTTGTGCATGTTCATGATGCCGTTTCTGGTAAACAACATTCCGTTGCGACCGTTCCTGGTGGGCATCACGCAGTCAAACATATCAATTCCACGCTCAATACCTTCCAGCAAATTGGCCGGATTACCCACGCCCATCAGGTAACGCGGCTTATCTTTAGGCAGAATTTCATTGACTATTTCAATCATTTCATACATCTTCTCAGTAGGTTCACCAACGGCAAGCCCACCGATTGCATTGCCATCCCTGTTCTTGGAAGCGATGAATTCAGCGGAACGTTTACGAAGATCCGGGTAAATACATCCTTGAACGATGGGAAAAAGGGTCTGTGAATATCCATATTTTGACTCCGTATGGTCAAAACGGTCAATACAACGACCCAACCAACGATGAGTTAAATCCATGGACTTTTTGGCATAGTCTAAATCCGCAGTCCCCGGCGTACACTCATCAAATGCCATGATAATATCTGCTCCGATAGAACGCTGGGTTTCCATGACACTTTCTGGTGTAAACAGATGTTTGGAGCCGTCAATATGGGATTGAAAGGTGACGCCTTCTTCTTTCATTTTTCTGCGATGGGCTAGAGAAAAGACCTGAAAACCGCCACTATCAGTCAATATCGGACGATTCCATGACATGAACGAATGAAGTCCGCCGGCTTTTTCCAGTAAGTCAAGTCCCGGCCGAAGGTACAAATGATAGGTATTCCCTAAAATAATCTGAGCTTTTACCTGCTCTACCAGTTCCGTCTGATGAACAGCCTTCACGGATCCTATTGTACCCACCGGCATAAATATTGGTGTCTCAACCTGTCCATGATCTGTTGTGATCAGGCCTGCCCTTGCATTGCTTTTTGAATCTTCAGCTAAAAGTTCAAACGTCATGTATCTTCATTTTGCCAGCAAAGATAATTCAATAAAGCCAAAAAACGCTACCTTTGCGCCTGCTAAATACAAATTTTGAGCCTTTTTGAAGTCCTTTTTTTTCAACATGAGTCTGAAAAAATATAAAGGGTATCGGCTATTTTTTCCTGAATAAAACTGATCTATTACTCGATATGAACATCTTAGATATCATACTGCTAGCCATCGGTTTAGCCATGGACTGTTTCGCTGTTTCCATAGCCTGTGGCATGTACATGAAGAAAATCCTTTCCGGCCCATCTTTTCGTATTGCTTTATTCTTTGGATTCTTTCAAGCATTCATGCCATTGATAGGTTGGCTTATAGGCAGTAGTTTTCGCTCATATATCGAAAACTTTGACCATTGGTTTGCTTTTATTATACTTATCATTTTGGGTGGCAAGATGATCTATGAGAACTTCAAGGGAAAGGATTCGAACAAAAAGCATTTAAACCCGTATAAATGGGTAGTGGTTCTCACCATGGCCATCGCAACAAGTATTGATGCATTGGCTGTCGGTTTTACTTTTTCTTTTCTGAGAATAGATCTTTGGCTTGCAATTTTTATCATTGGGATCACTTCATTCTTTTTTTCACTTTTTGGTCTTTTCTTTGGACATCGCTATTGCCACCGAGTCAAAATACCTGCTGAATTATTTGGAGGTATAGTATTAATAGGCATTGGAACAAAAATATTAATAGAGCATTTGTATTTTTAGATACGTTCTTATTTGATGATATAAATTTATATCTTTGGAAATCATAGTTCAAATTTAATCTTTTCTTATACATTGAAAGGTTAAGTTTTTTTTAAATAAAGTCTATTAATCACTATTAATTCAAATAATATGGAAAAGAGTATCAAAGGAACACAAACAGAAAAAAACCTGCTCAAAACATTTGCAGGTGAGTCGCAGGCTCGTATGCGTTATACCTATTTTGCCAGTGTTGCAAAAAAAGAAGGATACGAACAAATAGCAGCCATTTTTGAAGAAACAGCCAACCAGGAAAAAGAGCACGCAAAACGCATGTTCAAACATCTGGAAGGTGGCATGGTTGAAATCACTGGAACCTATCCTGCCGGGGTTATCGGCACCACCATGGAAAACCTAAAAGCTGCGGCGGCCGGTGAACATGAAGAATGGGCCAACGACTATCCAAAATTCGCAGACATTGCAGAAGCAGAAGGTTTCAAGGAAATCGCCACGATGTACCGTATGATTGCCAAAGCAGAAAATGCTCACGAAAAGCGTTACCTCAAATTCTTGAAAAACATTGAAGAAGGTGAAGTTTATGATCGCATTGGCCCAACCAAATGGCAATGCCGCAATTGCGGATTCATCTATGAAGGCAAATCAGCACCCAAAACTTGCCCTGCTTGCCTCCACCCTCAATCTTACTTCGAAATAGAAAAAGAGAACTACTGACGCCATTTTACTTATAAATAAATGGGCTGTTCCTCTGGACAGTCCATTTTATTTTACAGATATTTAAACAACCTCATTAATATTCAGAATCATCTCCTACCCGGGTAAACTTCAACTCATTGATCTTGATTTTCTTTACATCCGTCCTCTCTGATTTTTCTATCCTTTCCTTGTCTTGCAGCATGATTTCCGATTTAGCCAACAACGGAACTTCTTCCACACTGACATTGGTAGAATCCAGACCAAGGTATTTAACATCAGTCATACCAATTCTTCGGATGATAAAGAAAAGATTCATCACAAATTTCTGAGCATTGCTAAATTCATAATCCTTATTGGGAACGCGTTCTATCACAATATATCGAAAATCGCTCAATATGTCGTTATCGCGTAAAGACGGATAGTTACTGATCAGATCAATTTCCTTGTTTTCCATCAGTTCTTGTACGATGCTGTTGAAGTAAAGATTTACCTTAGCTGGAACTTTGAAACCCAATCTTAAATCGACACGAATCAAAATGCCAGGTATCAACTGACGCACTTCATATTCAGTAACATGAGGATCATCCTCCACTATATCCACATGAAGCAACCAATAAACATCGGCCCTCTTGGGTTGTTTGCGCAACATTGAAAAAAGAATCTTTTGTTCAATTTGCATGCTATAATTTGCATGCGTTATATAGACTAGGTTGGAAGCATATTTCGGAACGGTTTTATCGTTTGACAAAGCCTCAATGATTGATAAGTATTTCTTGATATTCACAAAAGTGATGAAGCTATTCTTGATACGCCGACCTCTTTGCCAAGAATACATGACTAAGCAGAAAAGACCTGCAATCAAGATAGAAATCCAACCACCATTGGTAAATTTCGTCAAATTAGCTGCTAGAAATGATAATTCTATGGTGAAGAAAATCAATCCGATTAAAACTTGTAAATAGACCGGAACTTTTCCTTGCAGGTAAAACATTAGAAGTACTGATGTCATGAGCATGGCAATCGTTATAGAAAGACCATAGGCGGCTTCCATACCGGATGAACCCTTAAAAAACAGAACGACAAAACAACAACCTAGAAACAGCACTACATTTATCAGTGGGATGTACATTTGACCTTTTATATCCGTAGGATAATTGATACGAACCTTCGGGAAAAAATTCAATGATATGGCTTCACTGATGATGGTGAAAGAACCACTAATCAAAGCCTGACTGGCAATGACAGCTGCAGCTGTTGCGATGATGATACCCGGAATCAGAAACCAATCAGGCATAATGGCATAAAAGGGATTAAGACTTGAAGTAATCTGATCAGCATGCGTAATAATCCAGGCTCCTTGCCCGAAATAATTGAGCAATAGGGCTGATTTGACAAAAATCCATGTTGTCCTGATATTGTGAATTCCACAATGACCAAGGTCTGAATAAAGAGCTTCAGCTCCTGTGGTACAGAGAAATACTGCTCCAAGCAACATGAGCGCGTTTGGATATTCGGTCAAGAGCTTGATGGCATACCATGGGTTGATGGCCAAAAGCACTTCTGGGAAATATATGATTTGAGAGATGCCCAGCACAGCAAGCATGGAAAACCAAAAAAACATGATAGGACCAAAAGCTTTACCCAAAAAAGAAGTTCCAAACTGTTGAATGGCAAATAAAACTGATATGATAACAAGTACAACCAGCAAAACCGGTATATCCGGATTGATCATTTTCAGTCCTTCCACAGCAGATGTCACTGTAATGGCAGGTGTAATGATACCGTCTGCCAACAAGGCACATGCACCTATGATTGCAATCAGGTAAAGCCAGTTATTCCGTTTTTTCAAAAGGGCAAAAAGGGAAAGAATTCCACCTTCACCTTTATTATCTGCACGAAGTGTAATAATGATATACTTGAAAGTGGTTTGTAGCGTGAGCGTCCAAAAAACGCAGGATATGGCCCCCAATACAAAATTTTCATTAAGAGTTGTTGCACCGTTCAGAATGGCACGGAGTGTATACAGCGGGGATGTTCCTAAATCACCATAGACGATGCCTAAGGTAATCAACAAGCCGGGAACCGTTACTTTTGATAAGGTTCTAGAAAAGGGGGATGAAAAATTATTCATTGATAACCTGTCCATCTAAAAAGTCTGCAACCAATGCTGCTTTCTATACATTTTTTAAACGCGCAAATGTATAGCATAATTTTCAAAATTATAGCTGTCTAACAACTATTTTTTCTTTTTAACCAAACAACAACAGACTTTGAAACGTTCATTCTATAGATTCGCAATATTTATGGGAAGTCTTTGAAACAGAGTAATCAGACTTTCTGATTAGCATATTTCAAAAAATGTCTCTATTTTTAACGGTGAAAATTCATGCTATGTTTCAGATAAAGATCAAACATCATCGCATCAATATAAGGATTTTGTATGTTTTTCTGCTTTTTCTGGCTATTATAATCATTTACAATCAGATACAGACAAGACGGGAAAAAGACAAGATTACAGATCTTCCTAAGATCACTGCCAAAGGTGAACTCAGAGCACTAACCTTATATAGCCCTACCTCTTATTTTATTTATCGTGATAAAGAGATGGGGTATGAATATGAACTTTGTTCACAACTTGCCAAAGCACTCGGACTAAAGCTTAAAATGGTGATTGCGCCCAACCAGAAAGAGATGATTAAGATGTTGGAACGCGGAGAAGGTGACCTGATAGCATACAATGTTCCTACCACACTGGAAAACAAAAGAAAATACGAATGCTGCGGCCGTGAGTATCTGACACATCAGGTATTGATCCAACGAAAAAAGTCAACCTCCAAAATGTTGACCGATGTGACAGACCTGATCGGGAAAAAAGTGCTGGTCCAAAAAAACACGACCTACGAGACGAGGTTGAATCATTTGAACAATGAACTTGGAGGTGGCATTCAGATTGAGACCATTGAAGAAGACAGTCTGTCGGTTGACGATATGATTGAGATGGTCGCCATGGGACAAATCGATTACACGGTTGCGGACAACAATATTGCGCAGCTCAATAAAACCTACTTCACAAACATCGATGTTTCCCTAATGCTCAGTTTTAATCAACATTCATCCTGGATGGTCAGGAAAACATCTCCTTTGCTAGCTTCCACAGTAAACAAATGGTTCAGGGACAATGTTCAAAGTTCCGCCTACAAATCTACAGGCAAGCGCTATTTTGAGTTGATAAAAGGCCCGTCTCCTTTCAAGACTACAGGCTTGAGCATACGCAAGGATGGAAAAATTTCTCCTTTTGATGACCTTTTCAAAAAATATGCCGCAAAGATTGATTGGGACTGGAGATTACTGGCATCGATTGCATATCAGGAATCCAATTTTGACCCTTCTGCCGTCAATAGTTGGACAGGAGCCAGCGGGCTGATGCAAATCATGCTGAGAACTGCCAAAATACTGGGAATGGATTCGAATAAGATGCTTGATCCTGAAACAAGTATCTTGGGTGCTATCAGACTGTTGAAAACATACGAGCAAAGTTTATCGGGTGTTACCAATCAAGTACAAAGGCAAAAGATGACATTGGCATCCTACAATTGCGGATTCGGACATATTATAGATTGCAGGGCCTTGGCCAGGAAGCACAAAAAGGACCAGAATCGATGGGATGACAATGTAGAGAAAATCATTTATCTAAAAAGCAGACCGGAATATTATCAGGATCCAGTTTGCAAGCAAGGTTATCTACGTGGTTCTGAGACTGCGGCTTTCGTCACAGAAGTCTGGATACGGTATAAGTTCTATATCAAAAAGGTTCCCTTATGATTCGGAAAATAAAGAAATAATAGGTATATTTGACTAAAATAGCCCATAATATATTAATATATTTGAAAATATACATTAAAAATATGGTCTGTATCCGGTGCAAGATGCTTGTAAAAAGTGAACTGGAAAAACTTGGGCTGAATTATGTTTCGGTTGAATTGGGCGAAGCAGAAATAGACGAAACACCTTCTAAAGAACAGTTGGACCAGCTTAATATGATCCTTAAGAATAACTGATTGGAGCTGATGGATGATAAAAAAAGTATTCTTGTTGAGAAAATAAAAACAATTATCATTGAACTGGTACATTATACAGATGATCAAATAAAAGTAAATCTTTCCGATTATCTAAGTGAAAAACTCGGTTACAATTACACCTATCTTGCCAACCTTTTTTCTGAAGTAAAAGGGACCACCATCGAAAATTACTACCTGGCTCATAAAATCGAAAAAGCAAAAGAATTACTCGTGTATGATGAGCTCACTCTGACCGAAATAGCACTTAGACTTCACTACAGTAGTGTCGCCCATTTATCAAACCAATTCAAGAAAATGACAGGGTTAACGCCATCTCATTTCAAAAATCTAAAGATCCAAAGACGCAATTCATTGGGAAATATGTGAATGTTGTAACTAATTCCCAAAGTTATGTAATACATCCCTAACAATAGGGGTGCACCTTTACCGTATGATTTTGACCATAAGGCAACACTTTAAAAAGCAATCCCTGAATCTTTAAATATGGCTTAAATTCACACAATGGAGGTCTTAATTGGTAAGGAAGATGGTAATGATGGATACATACGAACTTAAAAAAGCAAAAGCACTTATTATTGTTGAGGTCATTGAATATGTTCCCAATGCTGTCGTAATTAAATCCATCATAAAAAAAACAACAGGAAACATCAGTGCAACTTCATTTGATACTGGTGAGGCTATGACAGAAAAAATAATACCTTTCGACACATTTGTCCAAATTATTGATGGAAAAGCGGAAATCATTATTGATGGAAAGTCCAATTTACTGAACACCGGGGATGCCATTATCATTCCGGCTCATGCCTCCAACATCGTAAAAGCCAATGAACGTTTCAAAATGATTTCGACCATCATTAAAAGTGGGTATGAGTAAATTGAGGATATAGGTTTAATTTCTATAAATTTCATTAATAAAAAAAGTTATGAGTACAGGTAAATTGGTATTGGGCATTATGGCTAGTGTGGCTACTGGTGCATTATTAGGCGTTTTGTTCGCTCCAGAAAAAGGTGAAAAAACCAGGAAAAGAATATGTCGTAAAGGAGAAGACTTTACCGATGATTTAAAAGAAAAAATCGATGAGTTTATTAGCAGCATTGCAAATAAATTCGATCAAGTCAAAAAAGATGTGACTGACTTCGCTGAAAAAGCGATGGAAAAAGAAGAAGAAGAGGTTGCGGCAAAAGACTTGAAGGCTACCAAGCATTAATAAAATGATGATGATTTTCAAAAGGAGGTAAAGATCAAATTTTCGTCCTTTTGAAAATCTTCATTTGAAAGTCCAAAAATTAAACGGCCTTACTATTTAAAATGATGCCTTAAAGCTGGCAAAAAATAATCTGATTCTCTTTTTATCAAATTCTAACTTATGAACGACATGATACAGTTATTTGAGTTGCTATGGAAAAGGGCAGTTGACTATGGAAAAACAAACATAGAGTTAATAAAACTCAAATTGTTGGATAGTGTGTTGGATGTCTTTTCTTCACTGATTCCTCCTGTTATTCTATTTTTTATAGTGGGATTATTTTTGCTTTTTTTGAGTTTTGGATTGGCACTTTTGCTGAATGAAATCCTTGGAAATATTTATTTGGGATACCTTATTGTTGCTATTATTTACGGTATTGCTGCCATGATTGTACATTTCTTTTTACATAAAAGGATCAAAAAAGTAGTTTCCGATTATATTATTAAACAAATATTCAATTAAGAGGATATGCAACATATTACTTCCACATTAAGCCTTAGAGAGGCTATTCAGCAGTTGGAGGTTGAAATTGAGTTTGAAGGATTGCAAGTAAAAAAAGATTTTAAGTTTGCCTGTAAAAGCCTTAATCCTTTCAACATGATCAGCGACATTTTAGAGAAAGCGGCATCTCCTCTTCTACTGTTTGACAAAATTGTTGATACAACCTTGGGGTTGGTAACAATTTATCTGGCAAAAAAATTGATCATTGGCAAATCAGGTAATAAGTTCAGACTGCTTGCAGGTTCTGTCTTGCAATTTATCTTCTTGAACATCATAGCTCAACATATGGATGGATTAAAGTCTTTCGGGCGTCATCTCGTACAAACTTTACTTAAGAGAATAAATTATAAAAGCCGTGATTGACAAAAATATAATATTGCCATTCTATGCAAAAATGACCATTTGTTTCGTTGGTGTCTTTGCCTTGTTTACAATATTGTACATCACAAAGTTTATTGTTGTACCTCTCGTTTTTGCCATCGTTATTGCCATCGTACTAAGTCCTATTGTGGATTATTTTGTAAGAAAGAAAATAAACAAAAATCTTTCCATTGTTCTTGCCATATTTATTGCTCTACTATTAATCATCGGATTAGGAACGCTTATCATTTCTCAAATAAGTCAATTAAGTGACTCATGGCCTGCACTTGTAGATCATTTTACCATCATAATCAATCAATCCATTAGCTGGATATCAGGTTATTTAGATGTTAACCCGGAACATATCCATGAATGGATAGCAAACGCCAAGGATGAACTCATCAATAGTAGCGGCCCGGCATTGGGGCAAACAATCATAACGGTTGGCAGCGGAATAGCTGTATTTTTTTTAATACCGGTTTATGTATTTTTACTCCTATTTTACCAGCCTATTATCCTTGAATTTATAAGTAGGATCTCCGGTACAGAAAATCTTGTGCAAGTTAGATCGGTCGTTACCCAGACAAAAACGGTTGTTCAACGCTATCTGATCGGATTGTTGATTGAAACAGTTATTGTCGCAATACTTGACATCAGTGCCCTTTTGATATTGGGCATTGATTATGCCATCCTGATTGGAATCATTGGTGCTTTACTCAACTTGGTCCCTTACATTGGAGGAATCATAGCTGTTGCTTTGCCAATGGCTATTGCCATAGCCACAAAATCGACTCCCATGTATGCTCTATATGTACTGGCAGCTTACTATTTCATCCAATTCATTGACAACAACTATATCGTTCCAAAGATTGTGGCTTCGAAAGTGAAAATAAATGCACTTCTTTCCATTATCGTGGTACTCGCCGGCAACGCATTATGGGGCATTCCAGGCATGTTCCTCTCCATACCGCTTATAGCCATTTTAAAACTCATTTTCGACAATATTGAGCCTATGAAGCCATGGGGATTCTTATTAGGTGACACCATGCCTCCTTTAATCAAAAAGCCCGTTTTTAGGAAAAAAAAGATCATTAACAACTAAAATTATGACAAGGAGTATGTTTGTAAAAACGTCCAAGTCTATGATAAAATGGACATACGAGTTCCTTATAATTTTAGACGAAAAAATACTTATCCTATGAAATGGAAAAAATACTTATTGTCTTAAATGCTCTTCTGGTTGATGAACTCACAGTTATCAACCGTATTATGATTGATATGTTTTTTGTAAGTTCTTTCCAAGAAGTTTCAAAGAATGTATCAAATCCAACATATATCTATAAAAAGCTTGAACTATTTCAAGCAGGAAAATGTTGTATGCAAAAGAGGAAACCTTTGATTAAAATGTAATAATTAGTCTATGCTCGATTGGCAAAATTTCACAGAACGAAAAATTGTTTACCAATAATAGACGAAGACCAGTGTATTGAATGTAAAAAATGTGTAAAAGAGACCCTATGAGGGCTGCCATAAATAAAATTCAAATTAAGATGAAAACAAACATGGGTACTGTTGACAAGGTAGTCAGGATACTGATAACCATTGTAATCGTGTGTTTATATTATACACAAGTAATAACTGGTACACTGGCTATTATTTTGCTGGTAGTATCTGGTGTGTTGATACTTACAAGTATAATTGGCTTTTGCCCGTTGTATTTACTATTCAGAATCAATACCGGGAAGAAAAAGAAATAAAAGGACTTTTATTACATACAAGGTCTATATAAAGAAAGCAAAGAGAGGCCTTAAAGTATTATAGATTGGGATATTGGCTATCTGTCAGTATCCCTATATTTGTAATATTTCAGAAAAAAGCTCAAATCAGGGCCAAATACGGATATGGACAACAATGTACAGTATATTTATAGCCCAAAGATAATTTGCACTTCACATCAACAGCTCTTACCAATCAATATATGTGAATGATGTAACAATCATCAAATGTAATGTAACAGTTTTCCAGATTAAAATATCAAACTTTGACCTTATAAGGTTACTCACTGTTAGAATCGAATAATTGTATTATTATCAGCATCTTAGTAAGCTTAAAAGAGTTCTGGAATCTTGATTTTCATGATGTTAAATGGAAAAAACCATTTCGATTATAAAAAAGACTCTAAAGGTAATATTATGGCTAATAATAGGCTATGTATTATTACTTTTAGTTATTATCATTCTTATCCAAATTCCTACGGTTCAGTTAAAGTTGGCTCGTTATGCCACTACTTATGTCAGCAACAAAACACAGACAAAGGTTGAATTAAAAAAAATCAACATTTGTTTTCCAAAATCAATCGTAATTGAAGAACTGTATCTAGAAGATTCTCAAAAAGATACGTTGATATTTTCCGGGCAAACAAAAGTAGATATTGACTTTAAGGACCTGTTAAATAACAAGATACATATAAAGTCATTGGTATTTAAGGAGGTTTTTCTTAAGATAAACCGCTCGGAAAATGATTCTATTTTCAACTTTAATTTTCTGCTAACGACCTTTAGTGATAAGACAAAGCAGAAAAAGTCAAAATCCACATGGACTTTCAGCATTGATAACGCAAGTTTGAAAAACATCAGGTTGCATTTTGACGATAAACATGGAGGAATAAATGTAGCTGCAAATCTGAAGCAGTTTAAAATGAAAGGGGGCTCCATTGATTTAGAAAAACAGTTCGTTCATTTAAATTTGATAGCCTTATCAAAAAGCGTCATTCAGTACCAAAAAAAGGATAATGTTTCATCGGAGGCTGCTGTTGCTATAACCGACACTTCAACAGTCATTAACAATTGGAGAGTATCCGTAAAAATCATTGATTTAAAAGACAATACACTGTCCTACGACATCGAAAACAAGCCAAAAATAAAGAACGCATTTGATGCCTCTCATCTGGTATATAGACAGGTTACATTCAAAGCAAGCAACTTGCTTTATGCTCAAGATTTGACAAAAATATCCATAGAAAAATTTACGGCAGTTGATCAAAATGGTTTTGCCATTACAAAATTCGAAACAGATTTCAAGATGGATTCACACGCCATCACTGCAAAAAAAATAAAGGTCCAGACATCGAATTCTTCCCTGAAGGCCGATTTGATACTAAAATACACCTCCTTAAAATCATTGATTGACTCCATCCAATCTATTGGCTTGCAGGCGAATATAAAAGAATTGAGCATCAATAATTTAGATATTCTGTATTTTAGTCCGCTGCTTTCCAAACAATCTTTTTTCAAAAACAGAAATATAAATACGACCGCCTCCGGAAAAATTAGTGGAACTTTAAATCATCTGAAAGGTGAAAATCTGAAAATACAAACAGGATTCAATACCAGTTTAAAGACCGATTTTAGTATCACCGGATTACCCGATTTTAAAATGGCATTGTTTCATTTTCCAAATTTGAGAATCAGTTCAGGCCGTAAAGATATCTCAATGATGACTGGCCCTTCCCTGCCCCAAAGCGTGGAACTTCCTGAAAACATCAGCCTGCAGATTATTTTTAACGGAGCTATAAAATCTTTTAGCACAACCATGGACATGAGCAGTAGCTTTGGATCTGCCCATCTTGTTGCTGCAATTGATAAAAAAGAAAATTTTAGCGGCAAAATAAATTTTGACCATTTTGACCTTGGTCGTTTGCTAAAGGACAGAGTCATGTATGGGCCGGCTACCTTAACAGCTGAAGCCAAAGGACAAGGTCTTGATATGAAAACAATCCAGGCAAAAATCAAGGCTGAAGTTTCACAGATCTATTTAAATCAATATAATTATCACAATCTCAAAATCGATGGCAAGGTTGCAGGCCGGGAATTCGAAGGAAAAATAAATCTGAATGACTCCAATGCTGTTTTTGATTTCGACGGCCTGGTCAATTTAAATGCCCAAAAGGAATACTATAAATTTCGTCTGAATTTAAAAGGGGCCAATCTCCAAAAACTCCATTTCACAAAAACAGATACCAGGATAGGATTGATGGCGGTAGCTGACTTAAAAGGAAGTACACTCAATCGTCTTAACGGAAAAGTCAGAATCGACCATATTATGATTACACATGAAGGTCAGAAATACAGGCTCGATTCTTTCATGATCACATCCATCAATGAACCCCAAAAGAGCGAATTAAATATGAACAGTGCACTGGTTGATGTCAAATATTCCGGCAACATCTTCCCCACCGCTCTTCCGGCAGAACTGACAGCTTTTATCAATTCCTATTTTCCAGTTTCAAAGCAGGTGACACAGAAAAAGGCCAAAAAGTCTCAAAAAATCAAAACCGGGTCTCAACATTTTAATTTTGAAATACAACTGCACAATCATCCGATTATTTCAGAAGTCTTATTACCTCAATTAAAAGAATTTGTACCCGGATCGATTCAAGGAATTTATGACAGTCAAAAAAGTGTGCTGAAATTAACGGCGGCCATGCCTAAAATCGTTTACGGAACAACAGTCATCAATGACTTTTCCGTTGATGTGAATTCGGACCCCTCGGCCTTGAACTATCAGTTATCCTGCAGCTCCGTCCTAAACAATCAAATCAAATTCGACAACTTATTAGTAGAAGGGAAACTGGCTGATCAACATATTTTTGCCAACATTTCCTCCATTGACAATAGGAAAAACAAAAAACTTTTGATCCGTTCCCAGATTTTAATGGATAAAGAAAACTACAAAATCATGCTTGATCCAAAAGACTTCTACCTGATGAATGATCGTTGGGACATCGCAGCGGATAATTACATTAAAGTTGGAAAACAGGGATTCCTGATCCATCATTTTAATCTCAATAAAGCAGAAAGCCAGATCCATATCAACTCCGTCCATGAACAATTCAAAGATGATCTGAGCATTGAAATCAAGAATTTCAAATTGGATGATATTTCCAGAATCATTGAAAACGATACCAGTTATGTAAAAGGGAAAGTGAATGGAAAGGTGCTGCTTAAAAACGTAAACAACTCGTATGGTATCATTGCTGATGTCCAAATAAACGACCTGTTTGTTCGTCAAGTGCCCATTGGAAATTTATCACTAAAAGCAAAAAATCCTACTACCGAACGATTTGACATTGATATGAATTTATCGGGTGCAGATAATAATTTTTCTGCGAATGGTTATTATATTCCGAACGGAAACAACCATTCGATAAACATAAAAGTCGCTATCCAATCGCTATCCATGCAAACCGTAAAAGCCTTTTCGTTTGGACAACTGACAGAAGCATCCGGGAGTCTCTCAGGCTATTTTTCAATGGTAGGCAGTACTTCTACACCGGAAGTAAACGGCGAAATGGTTTTTAACAATGCTTTTATCACTACTGCCATGCTGAATAACCGTCTGGAACTAAAACATGAAACCGTACAAATTAAAAATGACGGAATCTATTTCAATTCATTTACCCTTTTAGATGCCCAACAGCATTCCGCTCAAATAGACGGTGTCGTTCAAATGAAAAAATTTAAAGATTTCACTTTCAACTTACATGTCAGTTCGAAGGACTTCTTGCTTTTCAACACAAAGGCTAAAGACAATAAAGAATATTACGGGAAAATGGTCCTTGACAGCAAAATAGATATCATTGGACCTATGACCTTTCCAGTAGTCAATGCCAGAATAAAGATGAAAAAAGGGTCCTATTTTACATTTGCAGTACCCGAAAATAAGCTGACTGCAGACAAAGGAGAAGGAATTGTGGAATTTGAAGATACACTCATACAAAATTCCATTCTTGATGAAGTGGTCAAAAAAGAAGTGGTAAAATCGAGCTTCACAGGATTTGATCTTTCCTCTGTTATTGAAATCGATAAACAGGCAACGCTGCGTTTATTGATTGATCCTGCATCAAGTGATTCGCTTGTTGTCAGGGGCGAAGCCGCATTAAGTTTCAGTATAGACCGAAGTGGAAAAATGAGCCTGACTGGTACATACCATTTGGATGAAGGTAGTTATCTGGTTTCGTTGGAATCGGTCATCAAAAGGAAATTTGATATTGAATCGGGCAGTACAATAACCTGGAATGGTGATCCGATGGATGCAGCTATTTCAATCAATGCTATTTATACCGTTCGAACTTCGCCCAGTAACCTGATCGAAGATCAGATCAAGGATCAGATGACCGGCCTGAGCGATGCCGATGCAAATGCGAACAAACAACGCTATCCCTTTTTGGTCTACCTGAAGTTGCGTTGTGAATTATTAAAACCGGAAATCAGCTTTGAAATAAAGCTGCCACCAGAGGAAAAGGGCATCCTGAATGGTGCCGTCAATGCAAAACTGATCCTGCTGAATGAAAATCCGTCTGCGCTAAACAAACAGGTTTTCGCTCTATTGGTCTTGGGTCGTTTCATTCAGGAAAATCCGTTGCAGACAGAGACGAATGGCGTATCCTCTGTAACACGTGCCACAGTAGGGAAATTATTATCTGCGCAATTGAATCAGTGGAGCTCAAAAATTGTACCGGGGGTAGAATTGAATTTTGACGTTCAATCCTATGATGAATACCAGTCCGGGCAATCACAGGGAAGAACTCAAGTGGATATTGGTTTGAAAAAACAACTATTCAATGATCGGTTGAGTATTCTTGTGGGTGGAGTTGTTGACGTTGAAGGTGAAAAAGCGAAACAAAATTCAGCCAGTGACATTACCAGCGATTTCACATTGGAATACAAGATAACGAAAGATGGCCGGTATCGCCTGAAAGGCTTCAGACAAAATCAATATGAAGGTGCAATAGAAGGTCAGCTAATAGAAACCGGAGTCGGTATACAATATGTGCGCAATTTCAACAAGTGGAAATATTTCTTTAGAGCTCCAAAAGTAAGAGGTGAATCATCGAAAAAAAATAAGCGCAATGAGACAGTCAAGAATAAATAAATATGGTCTGCTCCTGATATGCCTGCTTTTGGCAGCATGTAGCGGAACGAAGCATTTGCCGGCAGGTGAAAAGCTTTATACCGGAACGGTTATAAAATTAGAATCAACAGATCACATCAAGAACAAACGTTATATAAAATCGATTGCAAATAACGCCATACGCCCCCTACCCAATAAATCTTTTCTAGGTATGCGCCCCAAAGTATGGATGTATATGAAATCAGAAAATTCCTCAAAAAAAGGATTAAACAAATTGTTTAGCAAAAACGGGAAAGAGCCTGTCCTTATGAGTAATATAGAACCAGGATCAACTTCTTCCATCATTGATGCAAAATTTTTCAATATTGGTATTTTCAATAGTTTGACCGAGTATCAGGTTGTAGAAAAAAAGCATACGGCAAAAGTGATTTATATCTGTCACATTCATACACTATACACCATCAAAGAACTAACCTATTCCATTTCAGATGACAGTATCAGTCATGCCCTTTTATCGGATAAGAAAAATTCACTCCTAAAAACCGGTGACGTTTATAATCTTGATATATTAAAAGCTGAAAGATTGCGAATCGATCTCCTACTGAAGAATAAGGGGTATTTCTATTTCAGTCCTGAGTATTTACTTTTTAAATCGGATACCACCGAAGCAGACCATACAATAGCTTTCAGGCTGACTTTAAAAAAGGATGTACCGAAAAATGCCTTGACTGCATACCGCATCAACAAGGTATTTATCGATCAGGATTATTCCTTGAATTCGGACACTTCTCACAGAGTAAAAGACACTATCCGGTATCAAAATTGTATTTTCCTGGGTAAAGAATCAGAAAGGACGATCAGACCCGGCGTTATTTTAAGGTCCGTTTACTTACGTCATGGAGAAATTTATACAAGAAATAATCACGATATCACACTAAACCGTTTAATGTCAATGGGAAATTTCAAATTTGTGAGCGTAAAATTCACAGATAGTGATACTCTTGCTCGTGGATATCTGAACGTTACTATTTTAATGACCCCCATGACCAAACGTACTTTCAGGGCCGAAATCGATTTTATTTCAAAATCGAACAATTTCATGGGACCGCGTATGGACTTCAGCTACCTGAACAGAAATACCTTTCATGGAGCAGAGTTATTGAATATGAATTTAGCAGGATCCTTTGAAGCTCAGGTCGGAGGAAATAATTTATTTTCTTATTCTCTGGCACCACAGGCAGAATTGTCTTTTCCGGGAATACTTGTTCCTTTTAAAATAATCAGGACCAACAGCTTGTATGCACCAAAAACCCTATTTTCACTTTCCTACAACTATATGAAAAGGGTCAATTATTTCGATATGCAGACATTTCAATTTACCTATGGTTTTAAATGGAAACAAAACAAGGTTAAAGAGCAGGAGCTGAATCCGGTTATGATCAGTTTTGCTTCACTTTCAAACAAATCAGCTGCATTCACAGATTTGCTGGAAGCCAATCCTTACCTGAAGAAAAGCTATGAAGAGCAATTTATAGCCGGAGGAAGTTACGCCCTCACGTTCAACGAACAACTGGGTCCCGAAAGAAATTTGCAATACTATCTCCATTTGACAGCGGAAACAGCAGGTAATGTCCTTTCATTGGCCAAAGCGATAACAGGTGAAAAAATAGCATCAGATCATCCCTCAACAGTATTTGGTTCTGCCTATTCGCAATACGCAAAACTAAGTGTAGATGGCCGGGCATATTACCTGTTTTTAGATAAAAACAAATTGGCTGTCCGGTTTTTCGCCGGCATAGCAAAACCTTACGGAAACGCCTCTGTTCTACCTTACAGTAAACAATTTTTCAGTGGTGGCCCCAACAGTCTGCGGGCTTTCTCAATTAATTCTGTGGGTCCCGGCTCCTATCATCAGAATACCGATAATAGTGGATTTTCACATATGGGAGGTGATGTAAAATTGGAAACAAATGCAGAATACCGTTTTAATATTTACCGCTTTCTCAAAGGTGCATTATTTGTAGATGCAGGCAATGTTTGGTTGCTGCAGTCAAATCCTACCCTTTCTATCAATTCTTTTTCATTCTCAAAATTCGCCGATGAAATAGCAGTCGGAGCTGGAATCGGATTGAGAATGGACTTAACCTTTTTCATCCTGCGGTTCGATTTGGCTATGCCTTTAAGAACACCATGGCTAGAGGATAATCAACACTGGGTGATTAATCGGATAAATTTTTTAGATCCTATCTGGAGAAGCGATAACCTAATATTGAATGTGGCCATCGGATATCCATTTTAACAAAGGGTTCAATGGCATTCAGAAAACGTGTAAATGATGTAACATTTTCTTATAATTATGTAAAACTTTTCTCATCAAATAGGCTTAATTTTTCCGCACAAAACAAATAAGCAAAAGAAAAAGTATAACACCGACCAGCACACAGCAATGAAATAATAAATATTGAAAGCATACACTGTTTTAAGTGGAATGTGGCATTTTTTACTTTAATTTGTAAATAAAATGGTGACTCTTTCCATGTCTTACAGTTTATAAAAAAGCCTTACATGAAAGTGGAAAAGCATAAACCAACAATCTCTTCAAAAGAAAAAATATCCGATTCTAATTCTGTCAAGTTCCCAATAGTCGGTATAGGTGCATCCGCCGGCGGTTTGGAGGCTTTTGAGCAATTTTTGAGTAATGTGCCTGAAAACAGTGGAATGGCGTATGTTGTCATTCAGCATTTGGATCCAACCCAAAAAGGAATGTTACCGGAATTACTTCAGCGAATCACTAAAATGAAGGTTTTTCAGGTTAAAAACCTTATGACAGTGAAACCAGACTGCGTATATGTCATTCCACCAAACAAAAGTATGTCCATTTCTAAAGGCGTCTTAAAACTCTTTGAGCCCATAGAAGAAAGAGGATTGCGCCTTCCAATAGATTATTTCTTGCGTTCACTTGCAAAAGACAGGCAAGAGCGCAGTGTGGGAGTCATCCTTTCTGGTATGGGATCGGATGGCAGTGCCGGAATCCGTGTCATAAAAGATAACAATGGCATAGTGATGGTGCAAGATCCTACCACGGCAAAATTTGACAGTATGCCCCGAAACGCAATCGATTCGGTGCCTGTCGATGTGATTGCTTCTGCCAGCGATTTGCCTGAAAAGCTTTTATCTTTATTCCATTATATCCCTACTTTTAAACCAGATCCGGAAAAAGAGATTCAAGATCACACGGCTTTGGAAAAAATCAATAATCTACTTCGAATCCACACCGGAAATGACTTTTCGCTCTATAAAAAGAATACAGTGTATCGCCGCATCGAAAGACGTATGATTGTCCACAAAATTGATAAAATTGGTTCTTATGTCCGTTTATTGCAAGAAAATCCAAAAGAAGTAGAAATCCTTTTCAAAGAATTGATGATAGGCGTCACCAATTTTTTTCGCGATACCCTCGTTTGGGAAAATCTGAAAGATACGATCATTCCAACAATTATAGAAAACGCGGAAGCCGGCCAAACCATACGGGCTTGGGTACCGGGATGCTCCACCGGTGAAGAGGCCTATTCCTTGGCCATTGTTTTTAAAGAGGCTCTTGAAAAAGTCAATCCTCATGGAGGCATTTCATTGCAGATATTTGCAACAGATCTTGATAATGATGCCATTGAGACAGCTAGGAAAGGACTGTTCACGGCCAATATAGCAGTCGATATTTCGCCGATTCGCTTGAATCGTTTCTTTATTAAAACAGAGGACGGATATCGCATCAATACCGAAATCAGGGAAATGATTGTGTTTGCACAACACAACATTATTATGCATCCACCTTTTACGAAGATTGATATCCTTTCCTGTCGAAATCTGCTGATCTATATGGACGCTGAATTGCAAAAAAAACTTTTTGGTTTATTCTATTATAGCATCAACCAAAAAGGATTTATGATACTTGGGAGCTCTGAATCATTAGGCTCTCAAAGCCTGCTTTTTTCTCCCATTGACACAAAATTAAAAATATACAAACGGTCGGATGCATTCTTAAAACATGATCTGCTCAATTTCCCCTCATCCTTTACCCGAACCGAAATGTCCAAGATGGAAAAACAAAAACCGGTCAATGCTCACCAAAGTATAGAAATGCTTGCCAATCAATTATTATTGGAACATTTTTCACCTCCGGGTGTCCTGGTTAATGAAAATGGCGACATCGTTTATATCAGCGGACACACGGGTAGATATTTGGAGCCTGCGGTTGGTAAGGCAAACCTGAATATCTTTGCCATGTTGCGCGAAGGGTTGCGTCAAGAATTTCCAGTCGCTTTCCACAAAGCCATCCAGACCAAAGAGAAAATCGTTTTGCACAACATCAAAGTTGGAACAAACGGTGGTACCCAAAATATCAACGTGTACATTCAATGGATTGATAAGCCGGATCCTCTGAATGGTATGGTCATGATTATTTTCAGTGATGTCCCGGAAAATCCAAGCCATAAACAAAAAGCCATAAATGGAAAGAATGGGCTGAAAAACATCAAACAATCCGAACAGGAAAAAGAATTGCTGCACATGCGGAATGAGATGCAGAGTACGCTCGAAGAGATGCAAACTTCACAGGAAGAACTAAAATCAGCCAATGAAGAATTGCAATCTACCAATGAAGAACTGCAATCTACGAACGAAGAACTCACAAGTTCCAAAGAAGAAATGCAAA
>JALNXZ010000140.1 GCA_023230125.1 Bacteroidales bacterium
CAATCAGGATAACCACTTCCGCTATGTCCGAAAACCAGTCTGTTGGCAACCGGTTGATCATCGAAAAATGGTCAATGGGTGCCAGAATGCCTTTATCAATAGGAATACCTTTCGTTTCAGACGAACTTTACGGTAAAAAGACCTATTTCAGAATTTCAAAATTTCCTTTCCGCTTTCTTGGCTTAAAAAAAATTGAAAGGAACGATCTCTTAGCTTTCAATTATCCTATCGAAAACGATAAACCTATTGATATGCATCCCCTTTTGTTGAGCCGCTGTTTGGGCTTACCAGGAGAATATATCCGACTCAGAGGGGCTCAATTATATGTCAATGACCAAAAAATCAAGCGAAACAATGACGCTTTACTTTGTTACAGCTATCCCATTGAGTCACAGAATGGGGTGACAGCTTTACTGGATGCTGCACATATCCATCAGAAAACCTTTCAGGAAAAGGACTCTGGATTCGTCTACCTTACCAGATATCAGTATTATTCCTTCAATAGTGAACAGCCAAGAAAAACCATTCGTCTGAAAATCAGGAGCTCATCCTTTGATGAGAGAAGGGCTGTCATCCCTTATGAAGGGTTTCATCTGGAGCTCAACCATCGCACCTACGAACTTTGGGCAGAAATCATCAACCGATACGAAGGTGTTAATTTGAAACAGACGAAGGATGGGCTATTCGAAGTGGACGGAAAGAGAGTGGAGGATTATACCTTCAGACAAAACTATTACTGGCTGCTCAATGACCATCAAGGTTATTTGAATGATTCAAGGAGTTTTGGAATTATTCCTGAAAGTCATATCATAGGAAAAGCCTGGTTTGTGTTATTCTCACCTGAAACCAAACGTTTTCTGCAGTATATTTAAAATAAACCTTCTATTTCTACAGGTGTTATAGGCAGCCTTTTCTCTCCAATTATCCTGCAGCCGGAGACTGTGACCAAGACATCATCTTCCAGTCTGATGCCACCTATGCCTATATATTCTTTGGCTTTGCTGTAGTCAATGTATTCAGCAAGGTGTTTTTGTGATTCCCATTTTTGAATCAAGGCAGGTATGAAATAAAGACCAGGTTCCACCGTCATGACAAAACCTGGTTGCAACCTCCTGCCCAGACGAAGACTGCTAAGACCGAACTGAGAACTTCTGCTCATCTCGGCATCATATCCCACATAATCCTCACCCAGGTCTTCCATGTCGTGCACATCCAACCCCATCATATGTCCAAGTCCATGTACCATAAACAACGCATGAACACCTTGAGCGACAGCCTCATCCATATTTCCTTTCAAAATACCCAAAGACTTCAGTCCTTCAGCCATAACACGGCAGCAATCAAGATGGACATCCTTGTAAAAAACACCGGGACGAATCAATTCAAAAGCCTTGTTGTTGGCATCAAGCACAATCTGGTACAAATCTTTTTTTTGAGAGGTGAAATGACCGCCTACAGGAGTCGTCCTTGTAAAATCAGAAGCATAATGGCTCAATGATTCTGCGCCTGCGTCACAAAGCATGAGACGACCTTTCTCAAGGACTTGGCTATGATCATGCCCATGCAGCACTTCTCCCTTTTGTGAAAGGATGGTCGGAAAAGACACACCGTATCCCTTTGAAAGCGCAATTCCATCTATCAGACCAGCCAAATCACGCTCAAAAGCACCAGGCACAGCACCAGTCATGGCAGCATAATGCATTGCATAACCAATCGCTGCAGCTTTATTCAATTCAGCAATTTCTTCAGATCCTTTGATGGAGCGCAAGGCCACCACCACACGAATCAATTTTTCAGAAGCAGCCTCTTTCAGCTGTTGGGCAGGAATACCCAAAAGCGACGCTAATTTGAGCATATTTTTTGCTCGAAATGGAGGTAGGAAATGAATTTCACGATTTTCAGTCTGGGCTTTATTAATAAAACCTGACAATGCAGAAGAAGGCATCACTTGGGTAATTCCCGATTTTTCCGCCTGATTGCTCAGACTTTCCATAGGCCCTGTCCAGATGATGTCATCCATCGTCAACTCCTCACCAAATAGGATTGTTTTCTGAGCATCAATGTCAATCAGGATAAACAAATCCGGTTGATCAATCCCGATAAAATAGATAAAATGACTGTCTTGACGGAAATGGTAGATATTATCAGGATAATTTATGGAAGAATCCGAATTTCCAGGCAACAGGATGATACCTGAGCCCACCAGTTCACAAAGATGTGAACGACGTTGCTGATATATTTCTTTTTCAAACATAATCTGATGTTTTTTCGTCTATAGCAAAAGTAGCGATTTTATGACAGAAACGCTACCTTTGCTTCCATATTGGGAAAAATCATGTCAACCTTCCTCTTTTCAACCGCTTATTTTGCTCCAGTTCAATACTATGCCCATTTCAGACAAAGTTGTGAACCAGTCATTGAAAGTTATGAGCACTATATCAAACAGACTTATCGCAACCGCTGCATCATCGGAACCGCCAATGGTTTGATGCCCCTTTCTCTCCCCATCGATAAAAGCAATTCGGAAAAAACGAATATCAGAGACGTAAAAATCTCTAACCATGGTCATTGGCAACACCTACACTGGATCAGCATTGTGTCCGCCTACAACTCCAGTCCATTTTTCGAATATTATGCCGATGAAATCAGGCCTTTTTTTGAAAAGGGACCTGACTATTTGCTCGATTTCAACGAAAGAATCCGAATAAAAATATGTGAGTTGCTGGAAATCTCCGAAAAAGCATATTATTCCAAGGAATATCTAAAAAATGACCTCTTGCCTAAAGGATGTAAGGACTTTCGAGAAATCATTCATCCCAAGAAAGATTGGAGAAAAGTAGATACTGCGTTTATAGCGAAACCTTACTATCAGGTTTTTGAATATAAATTCGGTTTTCAACCCAATCTCAGTATTTTAGATTTACTTTTCAATATGGGTCCGGAATCCATCCTTTACTTGTAGATCAATAAACTCATGGTTTGAGTATCCAGCACCTCGTTGGCTATTTCCAGAAGGGATTCAGATGTAAAGCTTTCGACCTTTCGGACAACTTCTTCCATAGAATCGTAGCGATTAAAGTGCAGCATGCTTTTCCCCATGCTTAGGCTCTGACTCTCCTTATTTTCAGAAGAAATCATCATCTGACCATAAAGTTGTTTTTTTGCCGCATGAAGCTGTATGGCTGTCAACTTTGTTTCACGCATTTTTTTCAGTTCTTTTTCCACCAACTTCATACACCGATCGGTTTGCTTCAGGTCTGTTCCAAAATAAATGGCAAAAACGCCGGAGTCGGTATAAGAAGTCACATTTGATTCTACCGAATAAACCAAACCTGTACGTTCACGCAGAGCAACATTCAGACGGCTATTCATGCCTGGTCCACCCAAAATATTGCTCAATAGATACATCCCAACCCTTTTATCATCAAACAAGGAATAGTTTTTATTTCCATAAATCACATGAGCCTGATGTGTATCTTTGTTAACCATTTTCCGGACTCCATATTGAGGCTTAGGAACGTTATTCACAGATACATCTTGCTGAATACGGGCAGGGATACAACCAATATACTTATCCACCAAATGCTTTGCTTTTTTCAGTTCCATGGGAGACTGAGAAAAAAAAACAATTCGGTCAGTGAAATAGTTTCTCGTATAAAAATCAACAAAAGACTGATTTTTGAACTTTTTAAGACAAGACGGTTTTCCCATAATCCGCCTACCTAGAGAATGTCCTGCAAACAGCAAATCTTCATAATCGTCAAAAATCAGTTCAGAAGGGGTATCTTCATAGGAATTGATTTCATCAAGGATTACATCCCTTTCTTTCTCAATTTCCTCATCAGGAAAAGTCGAATGAAAAAGCAGGTCACTTAACAGTTCTACGGCCCGCTCATAATCTTCCTGTAAGAAAAAAGAATAGACATATGTCTCTTCTTTTGTCGTATAGGCATTCAACTCTCCACCTACATTTTCCATTCTGTTCAGAATGTGATGGGCATGACGTTTCGTGGTGCCTTTAAACAACAAATGTTCGGTAAAATGGGCTATTCCACATTCAAAATCCAATTCTTGACGGGTGCCGACATTTACTGCAAAACCACAACAGGAAACATTTCCCTGACATTGTTTGTGGATTACCCGAATTCCGTTGGAAAGAGTAAAAGTGAGAGGTCTAACCTCAGAAGAAATGATCATTGACATTTATTTTAGCGATAAGCATGTCTGAATATAACATCTGCCATAATCAGCAGAGTTGTAAAGGCAAAAGTAGCTATTTTTTGCACAAAACGGATTAAAAGCGGATATTTGCAAACATAAAACAACATCAATGCAAAACATCGGAATATTTTGTTCAGCCAGCGACAAACTCAAGGAAGTCTTTGAAAAAGAAGCTATCAAAATGGGTGAATGGATTGGGAAAAACGGTAAAACGTTGATAAACGGAGGTTCCAATCAAGGGCTGATGGAGGTCTTCTCAAACACAGTCAGAAGAACTGGAGGGCATTGCATAGGAGTCATTCCGGAAAATTTTTCAAAACGCGGATGGTACAGCAACTCTACCGACGAAAAGATCATTGTGAAAAACCTGAGTGAGCGAAAGGATGTCATCAAGAAACGCAGTGATGTTCTGATTGTTTTTCCCGGAGGGATAGGCACCATGGATGAGTTCTTTGATGCATGGTCTTCCTATAGTCTCGGATTCCATGACAAAAAAATTATTTTGGTCAATATAGATGGGTTCTTTACCCCGCTGATACAACAACTGAGAGTTTTCCGTCAGGAAAAATTCTTACATGACTTCCTGCCAAATCCCTTACTGATTGTAAATTCGGTGGAAGATTGCATCAAACAGCTCGAAACGATGGATTGTTT
>JALNXZ010000208.1 GCA_023230125.1 Bacteroidales bacterium
GGAAGTTCAACGAACAGAACAACGAGAATCCCGGTGAGCACTTCACGCCCCGCGAGGTGATCAAACTGATGGCGAACCTCATGCTCACGGGTGATGGGGATATGCTCGCCCACAACCATATCATCAAGACGGTCTTTGATCCGGCCTGCGGAACTGGTGGGATGCTCTCGGTCACCAAGGAGCACATAGTTTCTGAAATCAACCCGAACGCGGACATCCGGCTCTTCGGGCAGGAGACAAACGACGAGACCTACGCGGTCTGCAAGAGTGACATGCTGATCAAGGGCGACGACCGCGATGCGGACAATATCAAGCCCGACTCCTCGTTCTCAAGAGACGGCCATTCGGGGATGAAGTTCGACTACATGATCTGCAACCCACCCTACGGGAAGTCCTGGAAGAAGGAGGAGGACTTCATCAAGGCCGAGTTTGAGCGCGGAACGGCCGGACGGTTCGAGGCGGGCCTCCCCCGGATCAGCGACGGGCAACTCCTCTTCCTGCAGCATATGCTTGCCAAGCGGAAGGCGCCGGAGGACGGTGGAAGCAGGATCGCGATCGTCATGAACGGCTCGCCGCTCTTTACCGGCGATGCTGGTTCGGGTGAGAGTGAGATCCGGCGCTGGGTTCTGGAAAATGACTGGCTTGAGGCGATCGTGGCGCTGCCGGGTCAGCTCTTCTACAACACCGGGATCAACACCTACATCTGGGTGCTCTCGAACCGGAAGGAGGAGAGGCGGAAGGGGAAGGTGCAGCTCATCGATGCGACCAATTGCTACGCGAAGATGCGCAGGAGCCTCGGTGACAAGCGCCACGAGATTACGGAATCGCAGATCCGGGAGATCACGGGGCTCTTCCAGACCTTTGAGGAGTCGAAGATCGTGAGGATCTTTGATGCCACGGAGTTCGGGTACCGGAAGATCACCGTCGAGCGGCCGCTCCGCCTCAATTTCCGGATATCGCCGGAACGGATCGAACGCCTGCGATCCGAGAGTTCGTTTGAGAGGCTTGCGACGAGCAAGAAGAAAGGCGACGCCGGGGCTGCCGAGATCGCCGAAGGGAGGCGGCAGCAGGACCTGGTGCTCTCCGTGCTCCGCGAAATGGCTGGTGATGAGGTGTATACCGACCGGCAGCGGTTCGAGAAGGTTCTGACCGCAGGGTTCAAGAAACGCGGCGTGAAACTCGGCGGTGCGGTGAAGAAGGCTATCCTCTCGGCGCTCTCGGAGCGTGACGAGACGGCGCCTGCCTGTCTCGACGCGAAAGGCATGCCGGAGGCCGATCCCGAACTCCGCGACACCGAGAACGTCCCCTTGAAAGAGTCGGTCTATGACTACTTCGAGCGCGAGGTGCTGCCCCATGTTCCGGATGCCTGGATCAACGAGTCGGTGACGGATCCAAGAGACGGCCAGGTCGGGAAGGTCGGCTACGAGATCAACTTCAACCGCTACTTCTACACCTACACGCCGCCCCGGCCGCTTGAGGAGATCGAGGTGGAGATCAAGGGACTCGAAGCGGAGATCCTGGTGATGGTGAAGGAGATGATGGGATGAACGCCCTCGACGCTGCATACGAGGTACTCCTCGCAGCGGGCGAGCCGCTCCACTACCGCGAGATCACACAACAGATGCTTGATCGGGGTCTCTGGTCGAGCGCAGGGCTGACCCCCTGGGACTCGGTCAACGCCAGGATCACCGTGGATATCAAGACGAACGGGGAGCAGTCCAGATTCTATCGGGCAGCGCCCGGCGTCTTCGGGTGCCGTGAGGTTGGTGGTCATCCTCCCTCCCGGGAAGACGATCCGGAACCGGCCTCCCTGTCGTTCCTCGATGCCGCCGAGATGGTGCTGGAGGAGTATGCCGGGGGACAGCCGATGCACTACCGGGATATCACCCGAAAGGCTCTCGACCTCCACCTGATCACAACCGGCGGCCTGACGCCTGAAGCGACGATGTACGCCGGCATCCTCACCGAGATCCAGCGGCAGGTCAAGCGGGGGGAACTCCCGAGGTTCGAGAAGTTCGGCAAAGGATTCGTGGGGCTGACGCGGTGGCATGAGCAGGGTCTCCCCTACCAGATTGAGGTACACAACCGGGAGGTGCGGGAGTGCCTTCTACAGCGGATCAAGACGATGCATCCTACCGCGTTCGAGGAGCTCGTCGGGGAACTGCTCGCAAAGATCGGGTTTGAGGATGTCGCGGTCACCCGGGCGAGTGGCGACGGGGGCATCGACGTGCGGGGGACGCTCGTTGCCGGCGACGTCATCCAGACGAAGATGGCTGTCCAGGTGAAGCGCTGGAAGAGCAACGTCCAGGCGCCGGTCGTCCAGCAGGTCAGGGGATCGCTTGGGGCGCACGAGCAGGGGCTGATCATCACCACAAGCGACTTCTCCACCGGTGCCCGGCAGGAAGCGGAACAGCCGGACAAGACCCCTATTGCCCTGATGAATGGCAAGCAGATGGTGAGTCTGCTCATCGAGCACGATATCGGGGTGGTGCGGACGAATTACGACCTCATCGACCTTGCAGAGGGTGAAGAATGACGACCGGGAACGCCGGGGGGAGTCCCGATTGGAGCGCAGGAGTGGCGGCATGAGCGCGGGAGACGGCGAGGGGTTCGCGATCGACCCGACGGTGGTGCGGGCGTGGAAGCGGTATCCGGCGTATAAGGACTCCGGGGTGGAGTGGCTTGGGGAGGTGCCGGCGGGGTGGGAGGTAAAAAGGCTGAAATATCTATGCCAGATAAACCCCTCAAAATCAGAAGTCGCTTCCTTGCCGAAGAGTACAAAAGTCTCCTTCCTCCCGATGGAACTGATAGGTGAGGACTGTTCGTTAACTCTGACTGAGAGCAGGCCCATCAGCGATGTTTGGGAGGGCTATACATATTTCAGAAACGGGGATGTTGTCGTTGCCAAGATTACTCCCTGTTTTGAGAACGGCAAAGGTGCTCTTTGTGACAACCTGGTAAATGGAGTTGCTTTCGGCACTACTGAACTTCATGTCCTCCGAGCTGGCGAGAAGATCGATCCAAAATACTTGTTCTTAGCAACGAAGTCCTACCAGTTCCGAAGACTAGGAGCTGATTTGATGACAGGTACTGCCGGACAGAAGCGGGTCCCTGATGCCTTCATTCGAGACTACATAGTGGGCCTGCCTTCCCTCCCCGAACAGCACGCCATCGCCGCCTTCCTCGACCGCGAGACCACCCGGATCGACGCCCTCATCGAGAAGAAGCAGCGCTTCATCGAACTCCTTGAGGAGAAGCGCCAGGCCATCATCACCCACGCCGTGACGAAGGGGCTCGACCCGGATGTGGAGATGAAGGATTCCGGGGTGGCGTGGATTGGAGAGGTGCCGGTGGGGTGGGAGATCAGCCGGTTGGGGTTAATCTCAGAGTCGCTTCAGACGGGACCGTTTGGCAGTCAGTTACACTCCTCAGATTACATCGAAGATGGAATCCCGATAATTAATCCCTCTAATATTCAGGATGGAACTATCGTTCCAGACCCAAAATGCACTATCGACGACAAAACACTGAAGAGACTCATTCGTCATCGGCTTACTGCGGGGGACATTGTCTTTGCAAGAAGAGGAGACATGGGGCGATGTGCCTGTATAACCAGGGAAGCAGAGGGTTGGCTGTGTGGCACAGGAAGCATACGGATTCGCCTTAACGAGAGCGCACATCCTAAGTTTGTGATGGCATACCTC
>JALNXZ010000141.1 GCA_023230125.1 Bacteroidales bacterium
CTATAAGTAAAGCAACAGATATTATAAAAGTGTACATGATATTATTTTTAAGATTTGGTACAAAAGTATATAAAGCTAAAACATAAGTTTAATACATAGTGCATTTTTTTTGATTTATTTTTTCACGACATCTGCACGATAATGGTGAAGTCTATGAAGATATCTGGAAATTCTTGGTAACTCTATGAGTTAATCATAGAATACAACGTATCTTTACCCCATGCCAATAAACATAAAAAATCAGGAAGACATCCTGATAAAGCTAAAGGTTCAGAAGCTCAACCCCATGCAGGAGGAAGCTCTGACAGCCATTGACTCCTCATCAGATATCGTCTTGCTTTCGCCGACAGGTACAGGCAAAACGCTGGCGTATTTACTTCCCATCATAGGAAAGTTGGATGCTAAAAGTGATGAAATACAAGTGTTGATACTTGTGCCATCCAGGGAATTGGCTCTTCAAATAGAGCAAGTGATCCGGGAAATGGGGTCAGGATACAAAACCAATGCCGTTTACGGTGGCCGCGCAGGATATCAGGACAAGATGGATCTTAAGCATAACCCAACCATCTTGATAGGCACACCAGGTAGGGTTGCCGACCTTTTGAGAAGAAATATCTTTTCGACCGAATTCATCCACACATTGGTGCTTGACGAATTTGACAAATCTCTCGAAATCGGCTTTGAGACAGAAATGAGCGAAATCATTGCAGCCATGCCGAATATCAAAAAAAAGATTCTGACCTCTGCTACACAAGCAACAGAAATGCCTGCATTTGTAGGTTTAAATCATCCTGTCTGCATCGATTACTCACATGAAAAAATCTCTCAGCTTAAAATCAGGACGGTCATTTCACCCACTAAGGATAAGCTAATGACTTTGGTAAAAACATTGAGCCACATCGGCAATCAGCCAGGAATCGTTTTCTGCAACTTCAAGGAAACCATTCAGGAAGTAAGTGACTATTTGACAACAAATAATATCCATCATGGTTGTTTCTTCGGCGGAATGGAACAAATTGACAGGGAAAGAACCCTGATCAAATTTCGAAATGGCACCCATCAACTGATTATTGCCACCGATCTGGCAGCCAGAGGACTCGATATTCCGGAGCTGAAATTCATCATTCATTTTCAGCTGCCGCCAAGGAGTCAGGAATTCACACACAGAAATGGAAGAACAGCCAGAATGAATTCAGACGGCACGGCCTATATCCTGAAATGGGAGAAAGAAGAGCTTCCTGATTTCATCAAGGATACAAAAACAGAAGAAATCAAGGATGCACCGACACCCGAAGCTCCCATCTGGAAAACACTTTATATCACTGGAGGCAGAAGGGATAAGATTTCGAAAGGGGACATCGCGGGTCTGTTTCTGAAACAGGGAGGGCTCAGCAAAGAACAGTTGGGAATCATTGAAGTCAAACAAGATTGTTCCTATGTTGCTGTACACGCTTCAAAAATGGATGTGCTGGTCAACACCATCAACAATAATAAGCTTAAGACAAAAAAGATACGGGTAAGTGAGGTCTGAAAAAATACGGAGACTCCATCATCAATATTAAAGACAATTCTTATTTTTCTGTATTCTTTTTTAGCAAATCTCGAATATCTGTCAAAAGTATTTCTT
Source organism: Bacteroidales bacterium (assembly GCA_023230125.1). Taxonomy (GTDB): domain Bacteria; phylum Bacteroidota; class Bacteroidia; order Bacteroidales; family UBA1402; genus UBA8389. Next base: position 1,628 of record JALNXZ010000141.1, read on the forward strand.
CTTTACTGGGAGCTGTAGGTTCAGGAGCTTTAACAGGAACCGGAGCCACTTCTTCCTTTCTTTTAGCCTTAGCCAAAATTTTGATAACCATAAAGATAGCAAAAGCAATTATCAGAAAATCGATAATCACCTGAATAAAGTTCCCATAGTTGATGGTAACTGGAGGTCTGTTTCCAATCATATCATTCATCACAAATTTCAAGTCAGAAAAATTTACGCCGCCTAACAATAAACCAATCGGTGGCATAATGATGTCGTTGACTAATGATGTCACGATTTTTCCAAAGGCTGCACCAATAACGATACCTACAGCCATATCAACAACATTTCCTCTTAATGCGAATGCTTTAAATTCGTCCACAAATTTAACTTTAGGCAACTTTGTTTTTTTAAGATTGATTCTCAATTTTTCCATTGTATAAAAATTTTAATTTACACCAGAACATTTTATAATTATTAAAACGTAAAAATTAAAATAATTGTATACAAAAATCTTTCATTTCGTATCTTTGGAGGTCAGGAAATCAAAAAAAGGATTAAAAAGAACATGGCTCATCACTTTTATCAATTAAAAGAAGCAATCCAATATAGAATCAATGCCCGGCATCATAAAGGTTTCGGCATCCATTCCCCTTATTTGTTTCATCTCATCACCTCTGTACTCCAGGAAAAATACCCCTTTTATTGTTTCAAACCTATCGAGTCTCTGAGAAAAAAACGATTCAATAAACATTCAATATTCAGTCCGCTGAAAAAGGCGCATAGTGGACAGATCATTTTTCGCATCATACAGGATGCAAAATTCAAGACTTTGCTCGAACTAGGCACTTCATCAGGCATCGAAACCCAATATATGGCATTTGCCAACCAAAAAGCAAGATGCATCAGTGTCACTGATTCAGACGAATCGGCAGCAGTTGCACAAAAAGGTTTTCAAATACAAGGATTGAAACAAATAGAATTACATTTGCTCAAATCGGAAGAAATGCCGGAAACAATTATTGACAAACTTGAGAATCTAGACTTTGTGCTTTTTAACAAAATAGCTGATCCACAGAAATATCAGGATTTATTTCGGAAATGCCTCTGCAAAAGAGAGAATGGTTCCATTTTTGTTTTCATGAATATGCATGAAAGTCCTTGTAAAACTCAGGCCTGGGAAAATATCCGAACCCATCAGGAAGTACAAGTGTCCATCGATCTTTTTGATCTTGGTATCATTTTGTTCAATCCTGAATTGGAAAAAAAGAATTATGTCATTCGAAACAAATAAATACTAATATGAAGATTTACACGAAGACAGGAGACAATGGCTCAAGCGGCTTGATCGGAGGTACACGTATATCTAAAGACGACATACGCTTGGAAGCATATGGGAGTATTGATGAACTGAACGCTTTCATAAGTGTTCTGCTTTCTGAAGACCTGGAAAAGCATGACCATGATTTCGTTTTGGAAATTCAGCATCACCTGTTCAAGCTCGGATCTTATTTGGCTACAGATCAATCTGCTACTACCTTGAAGATTCTAGAACCGGTTACAGAAGAAATGTTACAGAGTATCGAATCTGAGATTGATCATATCACATCCGGATTACCGGAGATTCATCAATTTGTCATACCAGGCGGGAACAAAACCTCCTCCATGTGTCATGTTTGCAGGACAGTTTGCAGAAAAGCCGAGCGACAAGTCGTTAAAGTTTCAAGGACTTATACCGTAGACAAACATATCATCAGTTATCTAAACAGACTCTCCGATTATTTTTTTATTTTAGGGCGAAAATGTTGTCTGATGGGTGGCCCAGAAACTTTTTTGGATAACACAAAATAAAAAACAAAGCAACACTTGTTTTATCAATAGAATAGTTTATTTTTGCGTCAAAATCAAAATAGGGTTCTGATTCTATCAAAAACCATAATAATTTGATTTACAAGAATTAAATAAACTATTAAAAACAATATACGAATATGTATTGGACATTAGAATTGGCATCAAGATTGGAGGACGCACCATGGCCGGCAACAAAAGATGAATTAATCGACTTTGCAATGCGTTCAGGATCACCTTTGGAGGTCATTGAAAATCTTCAGGAGATGGAGGACGAAGGTGAAATTTATGAGTGCATTGAAGATATTTGGCCGGATTATCCCAGTAAAGAAGATTTTTTCTTCAACGAGGAAGAATATTAAATCTTTTTCGTTTTTATATCCAACAGGCGGTTCTCTTTCGAATCGCCTTTATTTTTTACCTAAAACAGTGCCTTTTCCGCATAATCAGACAATTTTATTTCTCTTTTTCTGTTTATTATTATGCCAAAGGTAAACGATACAACCTTCAGGCATATTCTGTTTATAAATTTATGAGATTCAGAGTCAAACCATATATTCCTTTCTTGTTACTGTTCGCACTTTTGCTTCAAAGCGTGCAAATGTCCGCACAATACGATGCACAGTTGAGCCAGTATATGCTGGCACCTGGAACCTTCAACCCTGCTACTGCGGGTCAAGGCAGCGACATGAATTACTCACTGGTAAACCGGCAGCAATGGGTTGGCATAGACCATGCGCCAAGCACTTTCATTCTGCACGCATCCATGCCCTTTTCCTTCAACAACCAGAAAAATGGGTTTGGCCTGATCGTCTTCAAAGAATCTATTGGACTTTTCAGCACGCAATTGCTTCAACTTCAATATGCTTATAAGAAAGATTTTAAAAATGGGGAATTGAGTATCGGGCTACAGGGTGGACTCTTACAGGAGAACTTCGATGCAGACGAAATCTATATTCCAGAAAAAGGCGAATATCATTCCACTACCGACGAATCCATCCCGACAGGATCTTTAAAAGGCTCCATTCCTGATTTTAGCCTCGGTATTTGGTATGACCACAATACCTATTATGCCGGATTATCCGTTTCACATCTGATGGAAACAAGTATTAAGCTGAAGGCTGGAGAGGAGGCAACAGACGAAGAAAGTTACAAAACCAAAGCATCCAGAACCTATTATTTAACAAACGGATACAATATTATTTTATCTAACCCGTTATACACGGTGCAACCGTCATTTCTACTCAAGACAGACCTGACGGCATGGCAATTTGACCTTTCCGGGAAGTTCTTATATAAGGATCT
>JALNXZ010000142.1 GCA_023230125.1 Bacteroidales bacterium
GGATACTTCCCGGTATCCTTTGAAAACAGCTCAACGTCCAGCTTGGGGATCGGAGCGTAGGCCGTTGTCCCTCTGGAATTCAATTTGTTTTGCGAATCTTTCGGAACTGAGGGAACAATGTACGCACTCTCAATCAAGTGCCTGCCGTAGCAATAGTTCTGTCCTGAAAGAACATTGCCGTTACTGTTTTTCGCATCCGGGAAGATCTGATATTCTGTCTGCAAGGAAGGTTTCTCTTCATTAAGCAGGGTGCCATTGTTTTTTGGAATTTTAACATGATACGTGGCGAGATTCTCCACTGCGGCAAAAGCGTAACCGCTCAGGTCCGTTTCTTGTAGCAATGAAACGACTTCCATCGCGTCCAACTGCCCGATAGGGAATGTGACATATCCCACATAATCCCCTGAAGGCTTGCCTGATGGATACTGTTCGCTTATCCCCACCGGGCAGAGTTCAAATGCCATCGTGTTGATCCAGTATACGCCGTTGTTGGCATACTCTGCGTGATACAGTTTGCCAAAAACGCTTGTGCTTATATCGGTGGTAAGTTGCTTCAAGTCACAGACCACCTTTAATGGCTTTAGTCCCGGAAGGATGCTTAAAAAACCAAGCTGCGCCACAAGGTACGGATTGTAATCGAAATGTCTCCCGTCAAAACCAGATACACCTTCGTAGTATTTTGCCAGAAAGTTCGCATGATACCATAAATACCAGAGGTCGGAAGCAATCGGAGCGGCAATGGCGGTTGGAGGATTGGCCCGAACAATATCTCCTGGCTCCATTGTCATCAAATAGTCCACCATTCCCTTGACGGCCTGCCCCAAGACCCCGCCGCTTCCTGCGAGACCTTTCATGCTGGCAATAAGGTTTGCGATATTGTTATCCATTACGTCGCCTTCTTGATCGTGTGGGTCAATGTTGTGGCTATCTTTGCGGCTGCCAATGTTTCTGCAACGCGCACCGCGGCAAGGGCTTCCTCCCAGACATTTGAAACCTTTGCTTCCATGATCGATACTTTTTTGGCATCAAGCAATACATGATCGGCCTTGTCCATATTCGCAAAGTCAACATCGAGCTGAGAAGCGGCCAGTTTATTGTAGATATCCAATTCTTCTTTCTCTTGTCGTTTAGTCAGCTCGTTTTCACGGATAAGTTGCTTCAGGTTCATGAGGTCGATCTTGTTCAGGTAACTTTCGTTGGCCTGATTCATCAAGGTCTCTTCGTAATAAGTCAGCTCCTTGTCCACTTCCCCGGACTTGGCCCCGGCCAGCACCACCCTTGATTCCGCTATCGGAAGTTCCGCTTCCGCAACGGCGGTTTGCGCCTGTTCAATGGTCAGTTCATTTTCAAGCAAGCCGATCTTGGCGATGTCCCTATCCGTGTGGGCGATGTCCACCCTCGTTCTGGCAATCTGAAGATCCACGTCGATCAACTGCATGGCCGCGCTTACGGTATCCATTTGAATCTTCAAGACGCCATTGGACGCATCCAGTTTTTGAATATCCACCTTCGCTGATTCAATCGCCTTTTCCGCTATCTGAACGTCAACCTCCGTGAGGTTGTACCCCTCAATGGCGATGTAGGATTGAATCTCCGTGATTCTCGCGGAAGTCTTCTCGGTTTCGGACGTGACCTTTGCGGCCATGGTCAACAAAGCCGCTTGATCTGCGGACAGGGCCGCTATCTTCGCATCCCATTCAGCATCCTCGGCGTCTATCTCTGTGGCCTTTGTGGTCAGCTTCTGGTCGTGGATCAACTTGTCGATGCTCGCCAGATACTTCTTGGAGACGATTTCCGAGACAACCATCTGTTCCTGCAGGGTCAGGTCAGCTATCTTGGCGTTGTAATCTGCCAGCAGGTTCGACAGATCGGTGGTTTCGATCTCGTTCAGGTAGCCGTGCTGGTTCCGGAATGATCCGGAATAAAGGCCGTAGATAATCGTCCGATCATCTGTTTGCGTATCGTTGAAGGGGAAGGAATGGGCAAACGGGCTCCAAACCTTTCCTTCCCTGGATAATGCTCTTGCGTGAGCGTCTGAAGACATATCTCATCCTTATCCGATAATGTGTTGAAGTGATGCCGTGATATGCGCCGCGGCCTGCGCGTTCGCCACATTGGTCGCTCTGTATACCTCAAGGCTGGTCTTTGCTGCATCTGTGCTGATTTCTTCGTTCGCTATCGTCGTGGCGCTGGTCAAGGCCGTTGCATTCTTGATCGTATGCGCCTCGGCCCTGTCTGCAATAACCCCTGCCGTGGCGTCCCGTTCTCCCTGAAGGATGGTCTCAAAACTTGCCATCTCGTCATTCTGGTAGTTGATGTTCAGATTCTTTTCTGTCGTGACAAGAGACTGGGAGTTGGCAAACTCCGTTTCCTGGAGGGTACGCTTCGCATCCATCAATCCAATGTTCTTTGTCTCGATCTCAACATCAATCGCCAGCTCCCGGACTTTGTAATCGGCCTTCTGGACGGCGATTTCGGCCTGGCTCAATTTCTCTTCGGCAATCTGCTGTTCAATGGGCACTTCGATGTCTGTAACCTTGGTGGCGTAATCTTCCACCCGTGACGCCAGATCATTGACAAAGGGCGTCAAAGTCTGTTTCTTGGTGATGACTTCCTGCTCTGCGACCATGTAATCCGTGTAGGCCGCCGCCTTCCCCTGCTCGATGACGAGCAGTTCCTGTTCTTTGGTTATAATCGCTTCGATGATCGGAAGTAACTCAAGTTTCTTCTGTGCGGTGAGAAGTTTCGCGTTGGCAAGCTGAACCTCGTAGGGCGATACATCTCCGTCAAGATCAGCGAGGGTCTTCCGGTATCCCTCCATTTCCACTTCAATCGCGGCCTTGGCTTCCAATAGAGTGATGGCCCGGCGGGAAACTTCTATCGCCAGCATGTTCAATGTTTCCGTGTCTGATTCCATGCCCTTCTTGATCCCGGCGTATTCCGCCTCCCATGCCGCCATCAATGCCTGTTTCTCAAGTTCCCAAGACATCAAGGCGTTCTTGTAGGCAAGGTCATAATCAACGCCGGACTGCTTCAGTTCTCTTTCGATGGTCTCTTTAAGGATATTGTAATTCAACTCAGAAAGGCCTATTTTGGCCGCCACTTCAAGCTGATTCTCGATGTCGTAGGCGTAACCGGGCAGCTTCAGAAAACCCCGCCCGGCGATCTCGGCCATCATCTTGGAATGGTCGTCGGAATACTTGACGATGATTGGAGTCTTGCCCTTGCGCCATTGGTTCTGTTCTCTGGTGATTTCGCTCATATTATTCCTATTTGGTCAGTATAATGGGAAGCAGTTTCACGGTGTCCAACGTGTCGAAGTCCGCGATTGAAAGTGTCCACTTCTTCGACTTCAATTCGCTGGATGCCGTCACTTTGCCCTGTGTGTCAATGCTGTACACCTCCCGTTTTCCACTTTCGGTCTCGAACACCATCACCGGAGATGTCCCGGAAACGCCTATGTAGCCTTTCCGAAACCGCTTCTGGTTCGGTGAGCCGAAGTCCGTCTTGCTCAGAACAACCCCGGAATGAATCGTAGATCCAGCGTCCGTATCCCCGGTGAGTTCATAAATCCCCGTATCATTGGCTCCAAACGCCCTCCCCTCAAATACACAGTAGGAATTGAAATTGAATCCTGAATACATGGACGGGTGGAATTTCGGAGTATTCAGAACATAGCATTCGTAGACCTCACCCCCAAGCTCCACGGTAACGCTCAGGGCCAGGGTATCATAAACCGCTGAATAGAAATGACCAAGACTTGAGACGGTTTCCGTGAAGGTCAGCGGGTCTGTAACTGAAATCCCGATATTGTTGATTACGCCGGCCGCATCTGTTGTGATCAGGCTTTCGGTGATGGAATTGTAAAACAGGGAGCCAACCGTCGCGGCGTCCACGGCGGCGAGGATGCTCTCTACGGCGAGTGCAAAACCTCTTTCCGCTGAGTCCACCAAAGACACAGATTCGCTGATAGATTCAGCACAGGACTTCATTGCAGAAGCCAGCTCAGAGAATCCAAGGTAGTCAAGAATCGTCACGGTCAACTTCAGCAAGGACGTGTCTGTTATGCCGATTGTTTCACTGATCGTATCGTCATAGTGCTTTGATCCAACTGAAAGATCATAGAGGTTGAGATATTCTGTCGGAACTATCTCCCTTCCGTTCCAGTTGTTTGTCTGGCTGTCAACGAGGGTGATCCAGTCAGAAACGAGAAGCCCCAAGACGATAGATACGGTATCGGTCATTTCAAGTGAATCATTGGCCGTTACAACCCATGCATGATATAGTGTTTCATAGAGAAACATGGAGTCTGATAGATTCTCTACATCCGCCACATAATCGGTGGTGATATATTCAGTCGCTACATATCCCATTTTAAGCCTCGGAAAAAGCAATGGGGAGTTCATCCACGCTGCTTATTGCGTTCCAGTAAGTGCTTCCTTTTGTCCAATCCAGGTTAACCCAGATGTCGTCACTTGCTCTTTGGTACATGGCCCAGGCATGGCCGGTATCGTCGTAATATCCGATTGCCACCTTTACCTTTGCGGAAGATACCCCGATGTTTAAAAGCAGACTGGCAATAAGGAAAGCACCATCTTCGCAATCGCCCTGTGCGTAATAAAGCGTAGCCCGCGGGCATACCCATGATTCCGTTGTCCCCCAGACAATCACGTCCGACGTATGGGTGATGTAATTGGCGGCAAATTGG
>JALNXZ010000143.1 GCA_023230125.1 Bacteroidales bacterium
AAAACGGATTAAAAGCGGATATTTGCAAACATAAAACAACATCAATGCAAAACATCGGAATATTTTGTTCAGCCAGCGATGAACTCAAGGATGTCTTTGAAAAAGAAGCCATCAAACTGAGTGAGTGGATGGGTAAAAACGGTAAAACGTTGATAAACGGAGGTTCCAATCAGGGACTGATGTTGGTCTTTTCAAACGTAGTCAGAAAAACTGGAGGGCGTTGCATAGGTGTCATTCCGGAAAATTTTTCAGAACGCGGATGGCACAGCAACTCTACCGACGAAAAGATCATTGTGAAAAACCTGAGTGAGCGAAAAGAAGTCATCAAGAAACGCAGTGATGTTCTAATTGCTTTTCCTGGAGGAATAGGCACCATGGATGAGTTATTTGATGCATGGTCTTCCTATAGTCTCGGATTCCATGACAAAAAAATTATTTTAGTCAATATAGAAGGGTTCTTTACCCCACTTATACAACAGCTGAACGTTTTCCGTCAGGAAAAATTCTTACACGACTTCCTTCCAAATCCCATGCTGATTGTAAATTCTGCAGAGGATTGCATCAAACAACTCGAAATAATGGATCGTTTCGTAAAGAAAGATTAACGTAAATAGTTTTTTGCAAACTCTTTGGAGATGTAATTGTCATAAGACTGACAAACTTCCGCAGAAAAATCCAGGCCGCATTGAATGAGGCTGTCCCAATCTCTCTCTGTTAATGTTGATAAATCCTGCCGTCTGATCCTGCCACGCAACAATCCGAAAAGAATACCAGCATTGAAACTGTCTCCGGCTCCCACCGTACTAACCGTCTTGATTGGTTTGACATCGTAATGTTTGGAAAATTTTTCACCCCATACATCTACGCCTTTTTCTGCTGCAGTATAAATAAAATTTGACGAATAAAACTTTATCTTATCTTTATAAATCTTAGCAGGATCTGTCAAATTATACAGATTGCGGAAATCATCCTCCGAACCTCTGATAATGTCGGCAAATTCAAAATTCTCAATAAAAGTTGCAGATAGACGTATCGCTTCATCTGCATGTGTCTTCCTGAAATTGATATCATAAAAGACAATTGCCTTACGATCATTGGCCTCCTGCAATAGATCCATCATGGCCGGTCTCAGCTGGGGATTCAATGCATAAAAAGATCCAAAAATGAGGATATCATCTGCTTCAATTCTCGGAAAAGCTATATCCAGACGTTGCGAAGGATAATCCTTATAGAAAAGATATTCAGCATCATTATGATCATTTAAAAAAGCCAGGGATACCGGCGATTTTCCATCTGGAAAAGTATTGATAAATTCGGTCGTCAGATTGCTATCTTTCATAAAATCCTTGATAATCCTGCCAATCTTATCATTTCCAGTTTCACTAATAAACAAAGTAGGGACATTTAAACGTCCCAATGAGATCATTCCATTAAAGACTGAACCTCCAGGAACAGCAACAGTGGGTTGATCGTTCTTAAAAATAACATCGAGGATTGTTTCACCAATACCAATAATCTTTCGCATACCTTTTTTTTTGCTGGAAAGGGGGGAGAAAAATGAAATTCGTAAATGCTTTATATTAGACACTAACAAAAAGGGCGTTCTAAGACAAATTTGTGTCAAACATAACTCATTCAGTCAGAATAGACAAGAAAAAAAATATTTATTTGAAAATTATATCTACCTTTGCAGCCGCTGTTGATGATAACAGCCTTTTAATCATTATAAATGAAGACATTTGAAGAATTGGGAATCTCACCGGCAATATTGAAGGCGATTTCCGAAATGGGCTACGAACAGCCCATGCCAGTACAAGAAGAAGTGATTCCTTTTCTACTTGGCAAAGAAAACGACGTGATTGCCCTCGCTCAAACAGGCACAGGAAAAACCGCAGCCTACGGATTGCCCATTATTCAAAAAATCAATCTTGCACTGCACGTACCTCAAGCATTGGTACTATGTCCAACCCGTGAACTCTGCCTTCAGATCGCAGATGACCTCAACGATTATTCCAAATACATTGACGAACTGAAAGTTCTTCCTGTATATGGTGGATCCAGCATCGAAAGTCAGATTAAGACCCTGAAAAAGGGCGTACAGATTGTGGTAGCCACACCTGGTCGATTACTCGATTTGATGAACCGTCGATGTGTCGATCTATCAGGAATTATAAACGTCATCATGGACGAAGCAGACGAAATGCTCAATATGGGCTTTTCAGAAAGCATCGATGCCATCTTGGCTGAAATTCCCGCAGAACGCAACACTTTGCTTTTCTCAGCAACCATGCCTGCAGAAATTGCTCGCATCACCGGCAAGTACATGCGCAATCCCAAGGAAATAACCATTGGGAACAAGAACGAAAGTACAGCCAATGTCAAACACGTTTACTATATGGTCAACGCCAGAGACAAGTATTTAACGCTGAAGCGTATAGCCGACTTCTTCCCGAACATATACGGAATTGTTTTCTGCAGGACCAGAAAAGACACTCAGGAAATTGCAGATAAGCTGATACAAGACGGTTATAATGCAGATGCCCTGCACGGAGATCTTTCCCAGCAACAACGCGACTATGTGATGAACAAGTTCCGTAGCCGAAACATTCAGTTGCTGATTGCCACTGATGTCGCTGCACGTGGATTGGATGTAGAAGACCTGACACACGTCATCAACTTCAGTTTGCCCGATGAAATCGAGGCCTACACACACCGAAGCGGTCGTACAGGTCGCGCAGGAAAGACCGGCATCTCCATTTCCATCGTTCACATCAAGGAAAAAGGTAAAATACACGAGATTGAGCGCAAGATCAATAAAAAATTTGTAGCGGCTAAAATGCCAACCGGAAATGAAATCTGTGAAAAACAAGTATTCCATTTCATCGACCAAATTGAGAAAGTTCAGGTAAACGATGCTGAAATTGAAGGTTTACTTCCTGCCGTTTACCGTAAACTGGAATGGCTCGAAAAAGAAGACCTGATCAAACGCATGGTTTCTCTAGAACTCAACCGTCTGCTCAATTACTACAAAGAAGCCCATGAAATCAACACCATTGACGAATCTGAAAAAAGAGAACGCAAAGAATTTGACAGAGGAGCGTCCCTAGCACCCGAAGCCGGATACGCCAAACTTTATATTGGCTTGGGTAAAATGGACGGTATCACTCCTAAAAATCTGATGGATCTGATCAACGACTATGTCGAAGGACGTGTCCAGATTGGGAAAATCGATTTCTTTACCCGTTATTCTCTTTTTGATGTAGAAGAAAAATCTGCAAAAGCTGTTGTTGCGGCATTGCGCGAACTCGACTTTTTGGGTCGTGACGTCAAAGTAGAATTCGCAACAGAAGAACAGATAGCCCGTGGAACCAAAGATCGTGCAGAAAGTGCAGGTCCACGCGACCGTGGTGGCTACAAAGGACGTCGTGAAGACGGTGGCTCAGGTAGCAACTACAGAGGCGGGAATTACAAAGGACGTAGTTCCGAAGGTGGTTACAAAAGCCGAAGTTCCGAAGGCGGGTATAAAGGACATAGCAGCGAAGGCGGTTATAAAGGACGTAGCAGCGAAGGCGGTTATGGACGCAGCTCCGAGGGTGGAGGCTATAAAAGTCGCACCTCTGAAGGTGGATACAAACCACGCAAAGATAGTGGCAGCAGCTACTCTGGCAAGGACAAAGGCGGATACCCCAAAAAGAAATATTGATATTTCCAATAGAGATACATCAAGCACCTTGAAACAAGTTTTCAGGGTGCTTTTTTTTGCAAAAGGATATTGAGTACCTTTGCGATCAAGTTTATGAACTTGCCAAAACGGCGAAAATTTAACCAATAGCAATTAAATGATTTCAGTAGAAGGACTCTGCGTAGAATTTAACGGAACCACATTGTTCAAAGACGTTTCTTTTGTCATCAACGAAAAAGACAGGATAGCCCTGATGGGGAAAAATGGAGCAGGCAAATCTACCATGCTCAAAATCCTTGCAAGCATACGTGAGCCATCCAAAGGAAAAGTCAACATACCCAAAGATACTACTGTCGCCTATTTGCCACAACATCTTCTGATAGAGGACAAACGAACCGTATTTGAAGAGACAGCCCAGGCTTTTGCCAACATTCATGCCCAGGAAGCTGAAATCGGTGAAATCAATAAGCAACTCGAAACACGCACCGATTACGAGTCTGAGGAATACATGACCCTTATCGAACGCGTTTCCACCCTAAGCGAGAAATTCTACAGCATAGAAGAGATCAATTACGACGGTGAAATCGAGAGAATGCTGCTAGGACTGGGTTTCGAAAGATCCGATTTTCAACGACCTACCAGCGAATTCAGCGGAGGCTGGCGCATGCGCATCGAACTAGGTAAATTGCTGCTTCAAAATCCGGATGTTTTGCTTCTGGATGAGCCCACCAACCACCTTGACATTGATTCCATTCAATGGTTCGAGGACTTCATCATCAACAGCGGAAAAGCCGTCATCGTTATCTCTCACGATCGTGCCTTTGTGGACAACATCACCACACGCACCATCGAGGTTACCATGGGTCGCATTTACGATTATAAAGCTACTTACTCCCACTATCTTGAACTTCGTAAGGAACGCCGCGAACAGCAGCAAAAACAATACGACGACCAACAAAAGATGATAGCCGATACCACCGAATTCATCGAACGTTTCAAAGGCACCTATTCC
>JALNXZ010000144.1 GCA_023230125.1 Bacteroidales bacterium
CTCCACCAAAATATACTCATCCTTAAAATAGCATTGCGAAAGTTTGAGCTTTATAAGTTCAGAAACGCGAAGCCCACAACTGTAAAGTGTTTCAAGCATGGCTTTATTACGATGACCTTCTTTCACAGAGAGATCAATACTGTCTAGAATGGCATCTATTTCATTCAGACTAAGCACTTCTGGTAAATGTGTCCCCAATTTGGGTGCTTCAACCAATTCTGTCGGATCTTTCCGGATATAGTCTTCGATGATTAGAAACTTATAAAAGGATTTGATACCGGACAGTATTCTTGCCTGAGAACGTGGATGTATGCCTAAGTCCCTGAGTTGACATAGAAACTCTTCCAAATCTGAAGCATTTAGTAAAAGGAGATCCTTGGCATCTCCGATATAATCCATCAACTTTTGCAAGTCACTCAAATAGGCTGATACCGAGTTGGAAGAAAGAGATTTTTCCAGTTTCAGGAAAGCAACATATTTTTTTAGCCAATGAGGAGTTGTTTCCATACCTATTCACACGAATAAAATAATTTTCCTACCTTTGCAGCATAATTTGGCATGGAAGTTTTTTTTCATGAACAGCATCCATTTCCGAACTGAATTTTTTCAATATCCTGCAGACGAAAGTATATAAAAAAAAGCAAATCATGACAAAAATCGCCATCATCAACGGCCCAAATTTGAATTTGTTAGGCACGCGAGAACCGGGCATCTATGGAAACGAGTCTTTTGAAGCTTATTTTGAAAAACTTAAAACCAGTTATCCTCAGGTCGATTTTTTGTATTTTCAGTCAAATCACGAAGGTACTCTCATTGACAAGATTCAGGAACTGGGCTTTGACTTTGATGGAATTGTACTCAATGCAGGCGGTTATACCCACACATCTATTGCCTTGGGTGATTGTATCAAAGCAGTTACAACGCCTGTGATTGAAGTGCATATTTCAGACCTCACCAAAAGAGAAGCTTTCCGTCAAGTATCGATGATTAGAGATGCCTGCAAAGGCACTTTTGCCGGATTTGGCATGGATTCGTACCGAAGAGGAATTGATGCCATTCTCGCCTTGAAAGCCTGACCATCCATAAAGTCCTGTGCTTAAATTTAACATAGTAATCATCGATTATAAAAATAAATATGTCAAAACACACTAAAATTGTAGCAACTATTTCTGACAAACGTTGTGATGTGGAATTTCTTCGTGAATTATTTGAAGCAGGAATGAACGTTGTACGAATGAATTCTGCCCATCTTACAGAGGAAGGTTTTCAGAAAATCATTTCAAATGTCAGAGCTGTATCATCCGAAATTGCAATTTTAATGGATACAAAAGGTCCTGAAATTCGTACCACTTTCATCAAAGATGATGAAACCATCCAAATCAATACAGGACAAAAAATTCGTATTACTGGAAATCCTGACGGAATCACATCTTCAGAATGCATTTATTGCTCATACACCAGTCTGGTGGAAGATCTGTCAATAGGCACAGACCTCTTGATTGATGATGGAGAAATCGATTTACGCGTCATTGAAAAAGCCACTGATTATTTGGTTTGCGAAGCCCAGAATGACGGAAAGTTAGGTAGCCGAAAAAGCGTGAACATTCCCGGCGTTCGTATCAATTTACCTTCCCTCACCGAAAAAGATAAAAAGAACATCCTTTTGGCAATCGATTTCAATGTGGATTTCATTGCCCATTCCTTCGTGCGCAACAAACAAGACATTTTGACCATTCAGGAAATTCTCGATGACAATGTCAGTCCGATTAAAATCATCGCCAAAATTGAAAATCAGGAAGGTGTGGACAATATCGATGAAATTCTCGAAGCAGCATATGGAATCATGGTTGCCCGTGGTGACCTAGGCATAGAAGTTCCTCAGGAAAAGATACCAGGCATACAGCGTATGCTCATCCGCAAGTGTGTGGAAGCCAAGAAACCAGTTATCGTTGCTACCCAAATGCTCCACACCATGATACAGAACCCGCGGCCTACCCGCGCTGAAGTGACCGATGTGGCCAACGCCATCTATTACCGCACTGATGCTTTGATGCTTAGTGGAGAAACTGCCTATGGAAAATATCCGGTAGAGGCTGTTAAAACCATGTCCAAAATTGCAGAAGAAGCTGAAAAGGCAAAAGAAACTGTCAACGATATCCAAGTGCCTATGCCCGAATCGACCATGAATGCCACCTCGTTTCTCGCACAGCAATCTGTAAGAGGAGCATGCTTGCTGGGTGCAGATGCAATCATAACAGATTCATACACCGGAACTACTGCTCGGTACATTGCTGCATTCCGCGGAAAAGACCCCGTTTATGCCATTTGTTACAAAGAACGTACCGTCCGTCAATTGGCTCTTTCATATGGAGTATTTCCAATCTATCAAGAAATCAGGAAGAATACCCGAGTCTATCTGGTGGTAGCTCTCAAGATGCTGAAGCAAAAGAACCTGATAGAAGGCAAAGACATGGTTATATACCTAAGCAGCAGTTTCGGTGTAGCCGGAGGAACCACATTCCTCGAAATTAACCACGTTGACACCATTATCAATAACGCAGACCATTTCTTGTTGCCCAATTTTACAGCTGACAAGTAACATCAAAATCCATCAATGGACGAACTTTTGGCTAATTACATATTGTCTCACACAGATCCTGAGCCAGAATTACTCAAAATACTGGATAGGGATTCCCATGTTAGATTATTGAACGGAAGAATGGTCTCAGGACATTATCAGGGACGTCTGATTGTAATGCTCTGTCACATGATACGGCCAAAACGGGTACTAGAACTTGGAACATTTACCGGCTATTCTGCCTTGTGTTTTGCAGAAGGAACCGATGATGACGCAGAAGTCCATACCATTGAACACAATGATGAATTGGAAGACGTGGCCAAAAGTTGGTTCTCCCGTTCTGAATCAAGACATAAGATCAAACTTTATATCGGAGATGCACTGGATATAATTCCGCAGATGGAAGGACTGTTCGACCTGGTGTTTATTGATGCCGACAAGCGTCAGTATCTGGAATATTATGAAGCCGTTTTTCCAAAAGTGAAATCAGGCGGTTTCATCTTTGCAGACAACACCCTTTGGGGTGGAAAAGTCCTTGGAGAGATTGCCAAAAACGATGCACAGAGTATTGCTGTTTCGAAATTTAACGACTACCTTGCGAAAGATTCAAGGGTTGAAAAAATCATCCTGCCTGTCAGGGATGGATTTACAATCATTTACAAAAAATAAGAGAAATGGAAACTACCAGACAAAATAAAATCAATCGTCTGATTCAAAAGGAACTGAGTGACGTTTTCCTACTTCAAACCAAAGCCATGCATGGCATCCTGGTTTCTGTCAGTCAGGTTCGTGTCAGTCCTGACCTGAGCGTTGCACGTGTCTATCTGAGCATCTTTCCTTCAGAAAAAGGAGAGGAACTGATTAAGAACATCCGGGAAAACACTCGCTCCATTCGTTACGATGTAGCTGGTCGTGTACGTTTCCAATTGCGTAAAATACCTGAATTGACTTTTTTCCTTGATGATTCTCTCGATTATGCAGAGAAGATTGATGCCCTCCTGAAAAAATAGCCTCCGGTGAACCTACCGTTACACATAGCCAAACGTTATCTGTTTTCCAAGAAGACGCACAATGCCATCAATGTGGTTTCGATGGTCTCCGTGTTTGGTATTGCTGTGGCTGTTGCCGCACTGGTTTGCACCTTGTCCGTCTATAATGGATTTCAGAAACTTCTGGGAAGCATGTACAGCAGTTTTGATCCTCAACTCAAAATCAAGGTCGTAGAAGGCAAAGCTTTCAGTACTGACAACAAAGCTTTTGAAACCATACGTAAAAACAAAGACGTTTTGGTATTCTGCGAAACGCTTGAAGAAAACGCTCTGGTACAGTACAAAGATGCCCAGACCAGCGCCACCATCAAAGGAGTCTCTGACAATTTCGGAAAATTGAATAAAATCGACAAACTGCTTTATTCCGGACGATTTGTCCTCAATGAATATGATTTCAATTATGCCACCATCGGGATCGGACTGGCCGGACTTCTCGGTACCGGGAATTCCTTTATAGACCCCATTATCATCAATGCACCCAAACGTCATGGCAAAATCAATATTGCCAACCCGGCGGCTTCCTTCAAGACAGCCCAAATCCTTCTATGTGGAACTTTCGGGATTAACCAGCCCGATTACGACAACCATTTGATTCTGGTTCCCATCAGTTTTGCCAGAGAACTTTTTGAATATACAAATGAAGTGACTGCCGTGGAAATTAAGCTGAAGGATGGTGCAAATGAAGAATCGGTGAAAAGAACCTTTGAAGACTTGCTTGGATCAGACTACACGGTACAAAACATCATGGAGCAAAAGGCTGATTTTTACAGCATCAACAGGATTGAAAAATGGATGACCTACCTCATCTTATCATTCATTTTACTGATAGCCCTTTTTAATGTTATAGGCTCCTTGTCCATGTTGATCCTTGAAAAGAAAAAAGATGCCCAAACTCTGAATGAATTGGGCGCAGACAACAAAAAGATCCGCAATATTTTCCTGTATGAGGGCAGAATGATTGCATTCTTAGGAGCCATTCTTGGTATTATGATCGGTTCGGCACTTTGCTTCCTTCAAGAGCACTTCGGCTTGCTAAAACTTGGAGGCGGAGGTAATTATATTA
>JALNXZ010000145.1 GCA_023230125.1 Bacteroidales bacterium
GTTGAATAATTTAAAAATGGGTGCCAATCAAAATGCACTCATTCAACAAAAAACAGGTATGAAGTATTTCGGTTATTTGGTTGCATTGATGGCAGTACTGTTCGGAGCAGAATATTTCGTTTTGAAATATACTTTTCCTGAATATTTGTTTCCCTTAATAATATCCATCCCGTTACTGTTTATACTGATAGGCTTTTTTTCCATTCGCTTTGTATATACGAAGCCAAACGTATCGGTGACAAAGCTACTGGGGGTAAAAACGCTTAAGTTTCTGATTTCCTTGATTGTCATTCTCGTTTATGTGATTTTGATTAAAGAGCAGTCGGTTTCATTCCTGTTTTCATTCTTATACTATTTTTTAACCTATCTGGTTTTCGAAACTTGGATAGTGTATGCGATTAATAAGAAACAATGTACAAAAAAAGATGAGCAGCAATAAATACATAGGTTTGGAAATAGTACTCTTGCTATTGGTCGTATTCTTACTGCCTGTGCATGCCGGTGAAACGGCAGAAAAGAAGGCCTTCAACCCCGGAGAATTTGTCGTCGGGCATGTTACGGATTCCTATAGTTGGCACATCACCAAATCCGGAGAAACAGAGCTTTCAATACCTTTGCTTGTCATCGTCAAAAGTCAGGACAGAGGCTGGTTTGCATTTAATTCCTCCAAATTAAACGAGGGTGCCACCTATCAGGGTTTCAAAATAGCAGACACCGATCCATACAGGAACAAGGTTGTTGAGATTTTGCCTAATGAAGAAATTGTGCGTCCAACAGATATATCCATTACCAAGGATGTTGCATCTTTGCTTATTTGTGCAACATTGGTCTTGTGGATTGTCCTGAGTCTGGCCCGTCACTACAAAAAGGCCCCGATGAAAGCACCCGGAGGTTTTCTTGGAGCCATTGAATTCGTGGTCATTTTCATTCAGGATGAAGTCATCAAGCCTTGCGTAGGAAATGATTACAAACGTTATTCTCCCTACCTGCTTACCTTGTTTTTCTTCATTTTGATCAATAACCTCATGGGGCTCATCCCCGTTTTTCCAGGTGGAGCCAATGTGAGCGGAAACCTTGCCATTACTTCCGTCATGGCTGTATGCACTTTTCTAGCCATCAATCTATTTGGGAACAAGGAATACTGGAAAGACATTTTTTGGCCTGAGGTTCCAACATGGCTCAAGGTGCCACTTCCTATCATGCCGTTTCTTGAACTGTTTGGCATCTTTACAAAGCCGATAGCCCTGATGGTCCGTCTTTTTGCGAATATGTTGGCTGGTCACATGATTGCCATGGTTTTCATGGCTATGATTTTTATTTTTGGAGCAATCAGCCCTCTGTTAGGTACAGGAGTCTCAGTCTTTGCCATATTTTTCGCTATTTTTATGAACTTCCTCGAATTGCTGGTCTGCGTTATTCAGGCGTACGTATTCACACTACTTTCGTCTGTGTTTATTGGCCTTTCCAGAATGGAACCTCATAAAAAAGAGATTTAATGGAGATATTTCAAACTATTAATTTATCATACTAAAAAAAACAACTATGTTATCTACGATTATTCTTCAAGTTGCCGCAGGTGTTGGATTGGCAAAATTTGGTGCAGCCCTTGGTGCTGGAATTGCAGCTATTGGTGCTGGTATTGGTATTGGCCGGATCGGAGGATCTGCCGTTGAAGCTATTGGACGTCAACCTGAAGCTGCCAATGATATCCGTATGAACATGATTATCGCCGCAGCACTTGTTGAAGGTGTGGCTTTGTTTGCTATTATTGTTGCAGTACTAGCTATAGTTATGTAAAATGAAGATTTCAACAGGAGGCCCACTTCTGCATTGCTGCTTAATTAACAATCCTCACGTACAAATGTGCGCTCCGGTGTGGTTCTTAATCAGTACTATGTACTTGACTTTCTGTTGAAACCTCCTTAAAGCATTGTAAAGTCTTCTAAAAAGGACATCCTCGATATTTTGATTTAATAAAATAAATTATGGAACTTTTTACGCCCGAATCAGGCCTTATTTTCTGGATGCTGATAGTCTTCCTGACAGTACTGTTTGTATTGTGGAAATTTGCTTGGCCATCCATTACGAAAGCCATTGCCAATAGGGAAAAGTATATCAACGATTCAGTCAAGGCAGCTGATGAAGCTTTTTCTAAACTAGAGACCATCAAGGAAGAAAGAAATGCCATCCTTACGAAGGCCCGTGAAGAGCAAAATGCACAGTTTAAAGAAGTGCAGGTTTTGAAAGAAAAACTGATTGAAGACGCCAAGAATGAGGCTCGCGCAGAAGCGGACAAACTGATTGCCGATGCACGCAAAAGTATTCTTGCTGAAAAAGAGCAAGCACTGAAAGAAGTGAGAAACCAGGTAGCCTTGCTTTCTATCGGTATTGCCGGTAGGGTGCTTCGCAAAAATTTGGAATCGGATAAATCTCAGATGGAACTTGTAGACCAGATTCTGGATGAGATGGATACGCAGAAAAACTAATTAAGAAATGGACGAAGGCAAAATATCCGTACGTTATGCTCATGCACTTTATGCTTTGGCTGAAGAGAAAGGCGTTCATCATGAGATATACCAGAAAATGGGGATCATATCACAGGCTTTCCTTGAATTTCCTGAATTAACAGGAACTCTAGCAAATCCAATGCATTCAAAAGAAGAAAAGCTGTCCCTTTTGATTGCTGCCGGAGGTATGGAAATTCCACAACTGTTGAAAGATTTCTTCCAGCTGGTCATCAAGAAGGGACGTGAAGAATTCATGATATTCATTGCCATGTCGTACCAAACCTATTACAGGGAAAAACAACGCATTATTATCGGAAAGATAACCTCTGCCATGCCCCTGAAAGAAGAAGCCATTTCAAAAATCAGGCATTTGATCGACAAAAAATATGATGCCACCATTGAACTGACCACCAAGGTCGAACCAGACATCATTGGCGGTTTCATTTTTGAAGTTAACAACAACCTCATGGATACAAGTGTAAAAAAAGCACTTCAAGATATTAAGAAGGAGTTGATACGTGTATAAATGCGTATCTTATGATTTATAAAGATTAATCTTAACATTCACATAAAAACATTATATCTGTTATGTCCGATATTAAACCAAGTGAAGTTTTCGATATACTCAAAAAGCAGCTGGCTGGCTTGGAAGACAACCTGAAGCTGGAGGAAATCGGCAAAGTTTTACAAGTGAGCGATGGCGTTGCCCGTATCTACGGATTGGATAATGTTCAGTCCAATGAACTGATTGAATTCCAAAATGGCATGATGGGCGTTGTCCTCAACTTAGAGGAAGACAATGTGGGAGCCGTACTGTTCGGTTCATCAGAAGATATCAAGGAAGGTTATACCGTTAAACGTACCGGCCGTATCGCATCCATCAAGGTCGGAGAAGGCTTGATGGGACGTGTAATTGATACGCTGGGTAATCCCATTGACGGCAAGGGGGTCATCAAAGGCGATTTATATGAAATGCCGCTGGAACGCAAGGCTCCCGGCGTCATTTTTCGTCAACCTGTAAATGAGCCACTCCAGACTGGTTTGAAAGCCATTGACTCACAAATACCCATCGGCCGTGGACAACGTGAATTGATTATTGGAGACCGTCAAACCGGAAAGACAGCCATTGCCATAGATACCATCATCAATCAGCGCGAAAACTACAAAAATGGAGACCCTGTCTATTGTATTTACGTAGGTATCGGTCAAAAAGGATCAACCATTGCCAGCTTGGTCAAAACGCTCGAGAAATATGGAGCCATGGATTATACCTGTGTGGTAGCCTCTTCTGCATCAGAACCCGCAGCCATGCAATACTATGCTCCCTATGCCGGTGCTTCTATCGGTGAATTTTTCAGAGACTCGGGACGTCACGCCCTGGTCGTATATGATGACCTTTCCAAACAAGCCGTTTCTTATCGTGAAGTGTCTCTGATTCTTCGTCGTCCACCTGGTCGTGAAGCATATCCTGGTGACATTTTCTACTTGCACTCCCGTTTACTGGAGCGTGCAGCCAAGATCATCAATTCCGACGAAGTGGCTAGAAATATGAACGATTTACCTGAATCGATCAAACCATTGGTCAAGGGTGGTGGTTCATTGACGGCATTGCCCATCATCGAAACACAGGCCGGCGACGTTTCTGCCTATATCCCGACCAACGTGATTTCCATTACAGACGGACAGATATTCCTGGATACGGACTTGTTCAATGCTGGTATCCGTCCAGCCATCAATGTCGGTATTTCCGTATCCCGTGTAGGAGGTAACGCTCAAAGTAAAGCCATGAAAAATGTGGCAGGAACCTTGAAACTTGACCAAGCCCAGTATCGTGAACTGGAATCTTTCTCAAAATTCGGTTCAGATCTTGATGCCGTGACCAAAGCTGTATTGGATAAAGGTTCCAAGAACGTTGAAATACTGAAACAAAACCAGTATTCACCAATTCCTGTGGAAAAACAAATCGCCATTATCTATTTGGGTACCAAAGGCTTATTATCCGGAGTGCCTGTTAATAAAGTTTCAAAATTTGAAAAGGAATATCTGAGCAGATTGGAGATGAAACATCAGACCGATGTTTTGGACATTTTGAAGAAAGGAACCATTACACCAGAAATAATGGTTATCCTTGAAACAGAAGCT
>JALNXZ010000146.1 GCA_023230125.1 Bacteroidales bacterium
AGTAAATTTCATCAAACCTTTATCTCCTTCCCCCTGTTTTCTTACAGAAACTTCTTGTTTTTCTGCTTCTTGTTCCCCGACGATCAACATATAAGGGATACGTTTCAACTCGTTATCGCGAATCTTGCGGCCAATTTTTTCATTTCTGGAATCAACAACGGTTCGTATATCGTTATCGTTCAGATATTCAGCAACGGAATCGGCATAGTCATTGAATTTCTCGCTGATAGGCAAGATAACGACCTGATCAGGAGTCAGCCACAAAGGGAATTTACCGGCTGTGTGCTCAATCAGTACAGCTACAAAGCGTTCCATAGAACCGAACGGAGCACGGTGAATCATGACTGGACGATGTTTTAGGTTGTCATTGCCTGTATATTCCAGTTCAAAACGTTCCGGCAAGTTGTAGTCTACCTGAATGGTTCCAAGTTGCCATTTTCGTCCGATGGCATCTCTGACCATAAAGTCGAGTTTCGGGCCGTAGAATGCGGCTTCTCCTTCAACGATGGTGGTCTTCAAACCTTTTTCCTGACATGCCTCGATAATGGCGTTCTGGGATTTTTCCCAGTTATCGTCGCTACCGATATATTTTACTTTGTCATTCGGGTCGCGAAGTGAAATTTGAGCTTCAAATTTATCAAAATCAAGTGCTTTGAAGATGATGAAAATGATATCCATCACTTTAAGGAACTCATCTTTTACCTGATCCTGACGGCAGAAAATATGCGCATCATCCTGTGTGAAACTGCGTACACGGGTCAGACCGTGAAGTTCGCCGCTTTGTTCATAACGGTAAACGGTACCGAATTCAGCGAAACGCAAGGGCAAATCCTTATAGGAACGAGGTGCAAATTTGTAAATTTCGCAGTGGTGAGGGCAATTCATCGGCTTCAGCAAATATTCTTCGCCTTCTTCAGGTGTGTGGATGGGTTGGAAAGAATCCTGTCCATATTTTGCCCAGTGACCTGATGTGACGTACAATTCTTTGCGGCCGATATGTGGGGTCATCACTTGCTGGTAACCAAATTTTTTCTGAATGCGTTTCAGAAAATCTTCCAGACGCAAACGCAAAGCGGTACCGCGGGGTAACCAGATGGGTAAACCTTTACCGACCATATCGCTGAACATGAATAATTCCAATTCTTTGCCAATTTTCCGGTGGTCACGTTTTTTTGCTTCTTCAAGAAGAATCAGATATTCATCCAGCATCTTTTTCTTGGGAAAGGTGATGCCGTAGATACGGGTCATCTGTTTGCGCTTCTCATCGCCACGCCAGTAAGCACCGGCAACAGAAAGCAGCTTAATGGCCTTGATGGGCTCTGTACTTGTTAAATGAGGCCCACGGCAGAGGTCTGTAAAATGACCTTGATGATAGGTGGTGATGGTTCCGTCTTCCAATTCAGATATAAGTTCGGTCTTATAAGTCTCTCCACGTTCTCCGAATAACTTCAGGGCATCATTTTTGGATATGACTTCACGAATGATGGCTTCTTTTTTGGAAACCAATTCAATCATTTTAGCTTCAATATCTGCCAGGTCAGATTCCTTGATAGGCGTTTCGCCAAGATCGACGTCATAATAGAAGCCGTTTTCAATGGCTGGTCCGATACCAAATTGGATACCTGGATACATTTCTTGCAGGGCCTCTGCCATCAGGTGGGCCGAAGAATGCCAAAAGGCATGTTTGCCTTGTTCGTCTTCCCACTTGAGTAACTGGATGGTTCCATCAGTGATGATGGAACGGTTTAATTCAATGGTTTCACCGTTTAGGGAAGCGACTAAACATTCTTGTGCCAAACGGGGACTGATGCCTTCTGCCACATGGTATGCGGTAGTTCCTTTTGGATATTCCCTAACAGAACCATCTGGAAAACTGAGCTTTATCATATAAAATATTTACAATATATTGTGTCCCGATTGTCAGGAACTTCAAAAACATGCAAATTTACTGCATTAATTTGAGTTGAACAAGAGCCTTTTCTATGTTTTCAACGTTTTTGATTACTAAAGATCTCTTACCATTTTGTTCACGCAATTTGGTGTTTTTCATCTGATTTTGCGCATATCTCAGAATTCCGTCAAAGGCCGTGGATTGATAGAAAATGGAGTGTCGGTTGCTGACAAAGTAGCAAATCATCTGATTGTCTTTTAGTACAACCTTTTCCATACCTAAATTTTTGGCCATACGACGAAGGCGCACGACTTCTATCAATTCGACAGAAACCTTTGGTATCGGGCCGAATCGGTCTATCAATCTGGTTTCAAAAGCTTTGATGTCAGTCTCGGATTCCAGATTGTCCATTTCGCGATAAAGACTCATACGTTCCGAGGAACCAGGAACGTAGGATTCAGTGAACAGAAGTTCCATGTCGGACTCGACTGCGCAATCAGAAACATAGGTCTGATGACCTTCGCTGTCGGTCGCATGTTCTTCTCCTGCATACAGCTCGGAAAATTCTTCATCCTTTAGTTCCTGAACGGCTTCATTGAGAATTTTTTGATAAGTTTCATAACCCAGGTCAGCGATAAATCCACTTTGCTCGGCTCCCAGCATGTTTCCTGCACCACGGATATCAAGGTCTTGCATGGAAATGTTAAAGCCACTGCCCAAGTCTGAGAAATTTTCAATGGCCTGCAAACGTCTGCGGGCTTCAGAAGTCAGGGTATTTAAAGGTGGTGCCAAGAGATAACAGAACGCTTTCCGGTTGCTTCTGCCGACACGGCCACGCAGCTGGTGCAGATCACTAAGACCAAATTGGTGGGCATTGTTGATGATGATGGTGTTGGCATTAGGAATATCAATGCCTGATTCGATGATGGTGGTGCAAATAAGCACATCGTAGGCGTAATCCATGTAATCCATGATGATTTTTTCCAATTTGTCACCTTCCATTTGTCCATGAGCAATTGCTGTACGGACACCTGGGACTGCGCGATGCACCATAAGTTCAATTTCGGGAAGATTCTGTATCCTGTTGTTGATCAGGAAGACCTGACCACTTCGATTGAGTTCATATTCAATGGTCTCCTTTAGTAAGTCTTCGTTTAACGTGTTGACTTCTGTCTGGATTGGATAGCGGTTGGGTGGAGGGGTGGAGATGATACTCAGGTCGCGGGCACCCATTAGTGAAAACTGTAACGTGCGGGGTATGGGTGTGGCCGTCATGGTCAGTGTATCTACATTGACTTTCATCTGTCTGAGCTTTCTTTGACACTCACCCCGAATTTTTGTTCCTCATCGATGATAAGCAAGCCAAGATCCTTAAACTTGACTGATTTTCCGATGAGTTTGTGTGTACCAATCAAAATGTTCGTATTACCGTCTTCCAGATCATGAAGCATCGCTTTAATGTCAGCGGGTTTGCGGGTTCTACTCAGATAATCGACTTTACAGGGAAACTCTTCCAATCTTTTCTTGAAAGTTTTATAATGTTGCAAGGCCAAAACGGTGGTGGGTACCAGAATGGCCACCTGCTTATTGTCTGTCACAGCTTTGAAGGCTGCGCGGACTGCAATTTCCGTCTTGCCAAAACCAACGTCGCCACAAATGAGCCTGTCCATGGGGCGGTTGTTTTCCATGTCTTTCTTGACGTCAATGGTAGCCTTGGTTTGGTCCGGCGTATCTTCATAAGCAAAGGATGCTTCCAATTCTTGTTGCAAGAAGCTGTCAGGGCTGTAGTAAAAGCCTTGTTCGTCCTTTCGCTTGGCATAAAGAGCTATCAGATCGCGGGCAATATCCTTGACTTTCTTTTTGGTACGTTCCTTCAGAGAAGACCAGGATGTGCTGCCTAATTTGTTGATTCGTGGCTCTTCTCCTTCTTTTCCCCGATATTTGGAAATGCGGTGCAGGTTGTGGATGCTGACAAAAATCGTGTCGTCGTCCTTGTAGACAATTTTGATGATTTCTTGCATCTTGCCGTTCACTTCCGTACGAAAAAGACCTGCAAAACGCCCAACGCCATAGTCTACATGTACAACGTAGTCTCCAAACTGGAACTGAACAAGTTCCTTGAGACTGATTGCCAGTTTGCCGTTGCGTGCTTTTTCTGAACGTAAGTTATATTTATGGTAACGTTCAAAAAGCTGGTGGTCAGTGAAGCACGCAATTTTCTGTTCATGGTCCATGAAGCCTTCATGCAACGTTTTAAAAATAGGAGTAAAAGTCACATTGTCACCCCGGTCTTCGAATATTGTTTGTAACCGTTCAATCTGTTTGGGGCTGTCGCTCAGGATATAAATCTGATAGCCCATCTCGATATAACGATGGAATGCTTGACTGACCAATTCGAAGTTTTTATTAAAAACATCCTGTGGAGAGGTGCTGAAAGTCAATGTGGAATGCTTGTGACAGTAGGCTTTGCGCCCGAACTCGATCCATTGAAAAGCCTTGGCTTTTTTCGTAAACTCAATATCGCTTAAAAGCTTTTCTTCCGGAATATCTTTTGCGTCTTCTGTCAATTGTCTCAGTTTGGCGCAGGCAAAACTGAAATCCGAGAATGCCAGGATGGTATTTTCGTTGAGATAGTCGGTGAAGGGTACTGCCATTTCCTTCTCCTCGCTGGTGAAGGGTATGATATGGATGGAGGAAACTTGCTCTTTGGAGAGTTGGTTTTCTATGTCAAAAGTGCGGATGCTTTCCACTTC
>JALNXZ010000147.1 GCA_023230125.1 Bacteroidales bacterium
CAAGAGTCATCGTCTTCGGTCGCAGAATTGATGAGTTCCATCAGTTCTTCGGCTTTTTCTTTGTCTTTTTCAAATATATGTAAACGAACTCCGAATTCTGAAAGGCTGTTACCTACGAATGGATTGTTTTCATTACTCAGAAAGCAAGGAATGTTGTTGGATTCGAGCGCACCTTTTACAATGGAAGCTTCTCCTTGCGTAGAAAAATCCATGAATACAATGGTCTTGTCTTTATTCTCATTCATAACTGTTGAATTTTTTTCAAATATAACTGAAAATCATCCTGATAACAAATATGATGTCAATTTTGTTTTTTGGTAGTCGCTGGTGTAGATTATTTTCTTTTGCTGAAATTTCTGCTTCCTCCTTTGTGAGTTGCTTTTGAATGATGTTTCGAGGGATTGTAATCAGGACCTTCTCCAACCTCTTTGGGAAGAGGAATCCTGTAGATGATTTTCCCCAGGAATTTTTCAATACGTTCAAATAAATCCTGTTCGTCTTCAGATACAAAAGTGATGGCCAAACCTTCTGCACTTGCACGAGCTGTTCTTCCGATACGGTGAACATAGTCTTCTGCATCGTGTGGAACATCATAGTTTATAATGACACTGATATCTTCAATATCGATTCCTCTTGAAACGATGTCGGTGGCAATCAAGATGTTGACCTTCCCATTCTTGAAATCATACATGGTGCTGTCACGTTGTGACTGATCAAGATCAGAGTGCATTTCCGCAACCGACAGTTTCATGGAGCGCAAAGTGCGGGTCACTTCCTTGACCTTGATTTTGGAAGAGGAAAAGATAAGGACTTTGTCAGGTGTGGATTCTTCAAAAAGTTGCTTGACAATATATGCTTTCTGTCTTTCATAACAGATATAGGCCGATTGTATGATCTTGTCGTTGGGCTTGGATACTGCCAGACGAATCTCTTCCGGTTTATTTAGGATACTCTTTGCCAGTTCGCGGATTTTTGCCGGCATTGTGGCAGAAAACATCATGGTCTGACGACGCTTTGGAAGTTCGTTCACCACTTGCATGATGTCGTCAAAAAAGCCCATGTCAAGCATGCGGTCGGCTTCGTCAAGAATAAAATATTGTACTTGTGAAAGATCAATCAGCCCAAGTTTCAGATAGGAAAGCAGCCGTCCCGGGGTGGCTATCACAACGTCTACACCGGCCTGAAGACCTTTTTTCTGTTGTTCCCAGACGAATCCGTCGCTACCTCCGTAAACGGCAACGGATGAAATCGGCAAATAATACGCAAATCCTTCAACCTGTTGGTCTATCTGTTGGGCCAATTCTCTGGTTGGAACCATGATGACCGCATTGATGGCCTCTTCCGGATGATTTTCTTTTACCAGATTATTAAGGATGGGGAGTAAATAGGCCGCAGTTTTTCCTGTTCCGGTTTGTGCACAGGCTATAATGTCTTTTCCTTCAAGTAATAGCGGGATAGCTTGTTCCTGCACGGGAGTACAATCCCTGAAATTCATAGCCCAAAGGCCGTCTAATACCTCTTCTTCTAAATCTAACTGGTCAAATGTCATATATGTTGCGTCAGCATGATCAACCGAACTGGCTGATAATAAATGCAAAGAAACGAAAAAAAGACGGGATTAAGGCTACTTTGGCTGGTTTTTAAAAGAAACGAGACAAAAGAGGTGTTGAATAAAAGTTTCATGCTCCAGCTCTTTCTAGCACCAGAATCGGTTTTAAAGTTTAGTTTGTAGCCTCGCCGGGAATCGAACCCGAATCTAAAGTTTAGGAAACTTCCGTTCTATCCATTGAACTACAAGGCCATCAACGCAAGAACCGGCATGGTTGCGGGTTCCTTTAAAAGCGATGCAAAAATAGTTTTTTTATTTTAGACGAGCAAGTATCTTTTCCACTGGCGGGGTGATGCTCGAATTTAAAGTCGTCTGTCCAGATTATACGGATTAATTCGCTAAATTTGTTGTCTAAATTTGACGTAAAATGGATTGTAAGCGAGCTTATTTGGCACATTTCGGAGTGAGTGAAGAAGACTTAAGGAAAGTATTGGCAGCTGCGCTCGAAAAGGGCGGTGATTATGCTGATCTCTTCTTTGAACATACTTTCAACAATGCGGTCGGACTGCGTGACGGTGAGGTCAATTCGACTTTTTCCGGCATTGAGTACGGTGTCGGTGTCAGGGTTTTGTCCGGTGACCAAACCGGCTATGCCTATGTGGAAAACACCACTTTGGAGGATATGTTGAAAGCTGCCGGAACAGCTGCGAGGATAGCCAATGGGGCTCCGACAGGCCTCTCTCCGAAATTTGCGGTAAAAGTCTCTCCGAGAAATTGCTATACCATCCGGCAATCTTGGGAAGATGTGACGCTGAAACAGCGTATTCCGTACGTGCAGAGACTTAATGACCGGATTTTTGCTTTGGACAAGAGGGTGAACAAGGTGATGGTCAATCTTTCGGACAGTTCTTCCCACATTTTTTTCGTGAATTCGGAAGGACTGATGTTTTATGACTATCGTCCAATGGTTTCCCTGACTGCCAACTGTGTGATGCTGGCGAATGGTGTATATGAAAATGGTAGAGCGGCGCGTTCGTTCAGAATGGGATTTGAATTTTTGACCGATGAGTTGGTCGGGATTATTGCAAAGGAAGCGGTTGATGAAACGGCGATCATGTATCAGGCCATCAAACCGAAAGGCGGCGAGATGCCTGTCGTTTTGGGGGCCGGCGGATCTGGCATTTTCCTGCATGAGGCCATTGGTCATGCCTTTGAAGCGGACTTTAATCGAAAAGGCACTTCCATTTTCTCTGATATGTTGCATCATAAAATCTGCGGAGACTTTATCAATGTGGTGGATGACGGTACGATTCCGTTTAATCGTGGATCGGTCAATATAGATGACGAAGGAGTGGATGGTCAGAAGACCTATGTTGTCCGGGAAGGAATTTTGTCATCCTATCTGCATGATCGGGTGAGTGCCAAACATTTCAACATCCCTTCCACTGGTAACGGAAGAAGGGAATCTTTCCGTCAAGCTCCCATTCCGAGAATGCGTGCCACTTATATGGAAAATGGCAATGCTTCCGAAGCGGAAATGATTGCTTCGGTTAAAAACGGCGTTTTTGTGAACTCCTTTACAAACGGTCAGGTTCAAATCGGGGCTGGAGATTTTACTTTCTTCGTGAAGTCGGGCTATCTTATTGAAAACGGAAAACTGACACAACCCGTCAAGGACATTAACATCATCGGCAACGGTCCAAAGGCTTTGGCCGACATGACCATGGTTTCAAACAACTATCTGATGGATAACGGAACCTGGACTTGTGGCAAGGACGGACAAAGTTGTCCCGTCACCTGTGGTATGCCATCGGCGTTGATCGAGAAGTTGACCGTTGGAGGTTTATGTTAATAAAAGAAAGAACATGATATCAAAAGAATATAAAAATCTGGCCAAATGGGCTATGAATTTTAGCCTCCATCAGGGATGTCAGGCTGCCAGGGTTTCTGTTTATTCCGGATCTGATACGGATTTTGAGATTCGCGACAAGCAGTTGGACAAACTGCAGCAGTCTTCCGAAAATCAAATGGTTTTAAGCCTTTATGTAGATGGGCGTTACGGATCCTTTTCCACCAACCGTATGGAAAAAAAGGAATTGAGCAAGTTTATCACCAATGCGGTGGAATCTGTCCGATATCTGACGCCTGACATAAATCGGCAGTTGCCAAATCCTGAACTTTACTACAAAGGTGGCCGGTCTGACTTAGCACTCCATGATCCATACCTTGACAGACTCCAGCCTGATGAAAAGTTACAACTGGCTTCTGATGCCGCCAATGAGATACTGAATACCGACGAACGTATTCTTTCTGTCCAATCTTCTTACAGTGATGGGGAATCCTTTTCATATATGGTAGCCAGCAATGGTTTTGAGGGAGAAAGTTCCGTCAGTTTTTATTCACTGACGGTCAGCGTTTCTGTTAAAGGAGAAGGAGATGCAAGGCCTGAATCGTTCTGGTATGATCAGGCACTTTCTTATGATGACCTGATTAAGAAGGATATCGGTAAAATAGCGCTTGAACGCACCTTGCGTAAACTGGGACAGAAAAAGATTGAATCAGGGAGTTATTGCATGGTGGTGGATAACCTGAACAGCTGCCGTTTGCTATCTCCAATTCTTTCCGCATTGAGTGGGGCCGCTTTGCAGCAAAAAAATTCTTTTTTGCTTGATAAAAAGGGACAACAGGTGCTTTCAGAAAAAGTGACATTGATGGATGATCCACATATACCGCATACTTTTGGAGCCCGTTATTTTGACAATGAAGGTGTCGCCACACAGAAGCGGTATATCTTTAACAAGGGCGTTTTGGAGACTTATTTCATCGATACCTATCATGCTTTGAAAATGGACATTGAGCCTACGATAAGCAATCCATCCCATCTGATAATGGAAAAGGGAGAACGGACTATGGAGGAAATGATTGCCTCAGTCGAAAAAGGTATTCTGGTAACCGGCTTCAATGGAGGAAACAGCAACAGTTCTTCGGGTGATTTCTCTTTTGGAATTGAAGGCTTCTTGATTGAAGATGGCCAGTTAACTCAACCGGTTTCCGAAATGAATGTGACAGGGGATCTTCTG
>JALNXZ010000148.1 GCA_023230125.1 Bacteroidales bacterium
CATGTTGCCATGGTTTTATATTCGTTTACTTTGTAACTGTAACTGTTGTTGGTGTGTAGATTCCACCTGTCAACATATTCAGGAATCCATCAATAAAGGAATGAGTCACAGTGATTGAATAATCTTTTGCATCACCTGCCAACTCCTTAGTATTTGCAGTTGAAATTGGTGCCAAACCGTCAATTAAATAATGATTGTGAGCAACAACTTTTGTTCCTGTTTGAGGACCGTTACCAACTGTGGCAGTAAATGTGTAACACGAAGACATTGTCATAGCTATTACAACAAAAAGTGACAATTTTAATAATTTTTTTTTCATGGAAATTAATTTTTTAATATGCCTACTCTTAAGTTTTTCGGCAAATACTCCCTACTCTTAATACGAATTTTCAGGAACCTTCGATTCTTAAATGCTGCATAACGGGAGGCTAGGCGAAGACCCCGAAGGGGTTTAGCTTAGCCAGTGTTAGGCGGCGTGTTTATTTAATCAAGATCTAAGACAATCAATACATTTTCTTTTACTTTATCAATCAAGTCAGCAGGCAAATCTCCAACTTTATTAATCAATCGTTTGTTATCAATTGCACGAATCTGATCAATCAGAATATCACAATTTTCACGAAGCTTTGTTACCCCTTTTTTGATGTGAACCCTTAAAATGTCTGCATCTTTCTGGACATTCGTTGTTATTGGACAAATAATGGTCGAGGGATGTGGAATCTTGTTCAACAAATTTGTTTGAATGACTAAAACTGGTCTTGTCTTACCTGGTTCTGTGCCTATCTGTGGATTTAAATCTGCAATCCAAATTTCAAATTGTTTAATGGACATTTTCAACCTCCTCGAATTCTTTAAGGACGTTCATGGACTCTTCCATAACCAACGCAGACTCATTCCTCAGCCTCTTTTCAAGGATCTGGCGTTTCTGAAATTTATTATAGTACTCAACAGCCTCATTAATATATCTATTCCTAGGCCTTTGTATTCGTGATAGAATGTTCTCTGTCTCAACGAATATCGAATCATCTAATTTTAAAAGAACTGTTTTCATAATCAGTGGTTTTTATACCACAAATATATATACTAATATGATATACTGCAAAGGTTCTTTGATATTTTTTCTCAAATATTTTGTTGAACTAAAATAGCCCGATTTTAACATGCTGCCTAACGGGTGGCCAGGCCTCGCCACCGAAGGTGGTGTGGCTTGGGTAGTGTTAGGGCGCGGCAACCTTTGTTGTTCGTTATATTGTAATCGATAGTTAATCAATCTGTTATTCTATTGTTCGATGATTCGCCGAAGTCTCTGTCTGATATCCAAAATTCGCTGGGCAACGCGGTTCAAGTCCACAATCAATCGTTATTAGTCGGCAATCTGTTAGGCAATGTAGTCGCTAATCAATTGTCCGTTAATCATCCAAGGTAAACATCCGCTATCTCACATCCGCTGAGTTACGAAAGATCCAATTTGATAGGAGAGGAATTCATCGTCATTAATCGCCCTTGGATATTCGAAGTAACGAATCAATTAATCGTCCAATCTTGTAATCACGCGTATAGCCCCAAAAAGTGCTTTCTTTTGCTGCGCCCTAACGGGTAGCCAGGCCGCGGCCGCCCCATTGCGAAGCTTGGGGCGGCTGTGGCTTGGGTGGTGTTAGGGGCAGCTAATTTTCATTTCCACTATCCATCGGTAGAGAGAATCGGCTCAGCCTCCGGACTTTTTTTCGTTTTTTTATCAGTCGATCTTTAAACTTCCGCAATCACCATCGTCGGGTTTAATTTTATCAGCTATATGCGACATTTCGGAAATAATCTATCATTATCGGATGAAATAAACATTGATTATCAGCAAATTGGTCAGAATTTTATAATCTATCAATCTGTAATCAATATCGCCCCACTTTGAGAGCCTCCGTATGGGAGTCAATTGTCATTGGCCGAAACAGGCATCCAAGTTATCTGCAAATTTATTTGTCTACCGCAGAATTTCATCAGTCGGAATGGTTCTCTGAAGGCCAAGCCCAACCGATCTTTTGTCAATCATTCCGCAATCTGCCGTGAACATCCTTGAAATTAATCGCTTTGAAAATCATCAATGTCAGCTATAGGAATCTGCCAAAACATTGAAGTTATCTTACGCTTTAATTATCCGACACTGGCTGAAGTTGAACATACATTCTCTCCATCGTCCGGCCAAAACCCCACGCTCCAGTTTCTTTCTTTCATGATTGCAGGAAACTAAAGCTATGCTCTCTTTAGTTGCCCCTAACGGGTGGCCAGGCCGCGGCTGCCGAAGGCGGCTGTGGCTTGGGTAGTGTTAGCGCCAGTACTTTTTATCTATTTACCAAGATTCTTTATTTTTATTAAACATTGAAGCGGAAATACTATTAAGCAAATTATTAAAGCTACCTTCAATTCCATCAATTGTATATTGTTTCTTTGGGTTTGGCTTACCATTTTTGAAGACAGATTGAGCTTTAAGCCATCCAGAAAATGGAGTTATATTAGGGGCATTGTCTGCGAACCAACGACTTATATATGGCGCATTTATTCTCATCTTACCATCTTTAAATTGCAGCTTGATCACATAATCCATCC
Source organism: Bacteroidales bacterium (assembly GCA_023230125.1). Lineage (GTDB taxonomy): Bacteria > Bacteroidota > Bacteroidia > Bacteroidales > UBA1402 > UBA8389. Next base: position 2,599 of record JALNXZ010000148.1, read on the forward strand.
CGAAATAGATTGGTATACCCAATGATCGATAAACAGTACAACTTGGAATTGTGCCATTAATGGAAATCATTTCATTCTCAACTTTACTTATTATATCCTTCGGAGAGTTGTATGCCATTGTGACAGCTTTCAATGCTTCTTCGAAAATTTCATCTTTTGACTTACCCTCAAAGTTTATAACGACAAAATCAGAACTATCTTCTTTATTTACTAAAGTTCCAGCACTTGTCAATATGAAATTTATATTCTGAGCAAGTCCAATTTGATAAAAAGATAGCCCAATTAAAAATAATAACAATTTAGCCTTTCTCATTGTAATATGTTTAGTATTAATTATACATTTTATTAGAATAAAATATAATTAGTCAAATGGGACAATTTTTAACTCGAATTTAATCTTGCCAACTCTTGAGAATTCCATCTTCGAAATACAAGTAAGAACCAAAATCATATACCCATTGTTCATGAACGCCCCAGGTTCCTACAGATTTATTAATGTCTATAGGTTTGCCCCAACTCTCAAGAACCATTGCTTTAGTTGCTCCCAACCAAATTTTATTATTATAGATATTGTTTCCATTAATCTTTCCATATTTCTTCGTCAGGTTCGATAATATTTCTTTTTGAAGCCTCTTTTCTTCAATAATTTTTTTTTCATTTTCCTTTGCTAAATTAGCATTCTTCTCAGCCAATTTAACTTTCTCTTCAACCAATCTAGTACTATCCTCTACTTGTTTTTGTAACCATGCCTGCTTTTTTGCAAACAAAACCTTTTCATTTTCAATCGCTTCAATATTTACGTATCCGTAAATCCCATTAAAGTAAATCTTATAAAAACCAGATCCCTTATCAATAATCTTAACCTTGTCGCCAGTTCTAATACTGCAGATTATATCATATCCTTGGATTTCTTTCTTAATATTTGTACCCATCACACAAACATAATTCTCACCCATCATCTTTTGCATTGTCAGATTATTCATTTCAGAATTGGCGTTTCTTAACTCAAAATTTAACTTGTCCATAATTGATTTCTCATGATCAATCAGATTCTGAATATCTTTTAAATTCAAATTTAACTTATCCATAATTAACGTCTTACTATCGATTAATTTTTGAATACTATCAATTTTAAGCTTAATGATATTTTCATTTTTCTCTTGTCCACAAATAGATATAGATATGAGAAAAAATGCAAAAGCAATAATATTTGTTTTTTTACAGTTCATAGGTGTTGAATATTATTTATGTAACTAAACAATCAGATTAATTAAAGTTCTTTCATTTATATTTTATATGATTTGCAATAATTTAAAGTCGCGGTTTTTAGTATTGGTGCTAACGGGAAGCCAGGACGCGCCCGCCAAAGGCGGGTGTGGCTTGGGTATTGTTAGGGGCAGGCTGTTTTTATCAATCGAAAACAAGGTCACAATTCTGTTCGGTATTATCTACCACTGCTCCAAGTTTAATATAGAATTCAATTGCTGGTTTATTCCATTGTGATACTTGCCAACGTAATTTATGGCAATTGTTTGTCTTCGCATTATCAATAATCTCATGGATTAATCGGGAGCCAATTCCCATTGCACGAAATTCGGGTTTTACATATAAATCATCCATATACAATGATTTGCCAATCCAGGTATAGTATCCAAAAAAATAGGAGGCATAACCTATAATTTTCTTATCAGCTGTCTCTGCAACAAAACAGTTAAAGAATTCCTTTTCGGCAATCATTCGGTCAACTGAGTTTACCATTTTATCCGGTAATTTCTCAAATAAAGCAAATTCCTTAAATAAGTCCACTATCTGCGGAAAGTCAGATTTATCTACACTACGGATTGTTATATTCATTGAGTTTTGTGTTATAATACATATGGCTCTAAATGGCCCTTTCTCAGCTTGCCCCTAACGGTAATGTAGGAGGGGGTGCCATCATTATGCGTGCTTTAGCTCTTTGAGCCCGCTCCCGGTAGGGGCGGGCGATGCTATCGAGAATAGTGGTGAGATGGCATCGCTCTTACATGGT
>JALNXZ010000149.1 GCA_023230125.1 Bacteroidales bacterium
AATGATATAATAAGGCCACAAGTACTCCCAATCAAACCAAAAACCAAAATGATCAGCCATTTACTAAGCAAGTAATGCCATATTTCTTTAATTTTAGAAAGTATTTCTTTCAACGAAAATTCGTTTTTTATATTACGTTCCTTAAGCTTATAATCTTCATTCATAATATATTATCCAATTATTTTTTGATAAAATACAATTCATTATTGCATGCAGAAATTTATTTTTCTCCTCTATAAGTGAGTTTTTACTTATCTAAGAACAGAATAAATTAAGGTAGCAACAGTTGCTAATGAGCCTAAAATTGATACAGTTTCTGCAGTCGACATCTTATCTTTAAGTTCAGTCGGCTTTTCCGGTACAACAATATGAGATCCGGGTCTTACTTGCGGATAATTTCTGATACCAAGGAAGCTTGAAGTACTCTTCGCAGTTCCATTTGCATAGAGTACAAATGTCCTGCTTCTTTGGGCACGATTTGAAAATCCACCGGCACTGCTTACATAATCTCTAAGTGACAGACCTTTTTCGTAACCCACATAAGTTGGGAACAATACTTCGCCCAACACACGTACAGTCTGCAACTCACGAGGTACATAAATGACATCACCCTCTTCCATATAAAAATCTTGACTGCCACCCGGATGCTTCATGATTTCCTTCAGATTTATGCCGACAATTCCTTCTGAATCAAGTATTTGATCAAGTGATTTTGTGCCGGATAGTTTTTCCTTGACATCTTCAATATTATCAGATCCTGTTTCTTTGAGCAAATTTGCATCAATTTCATTCGTTGATTTTGACTCCAACTGACGTTTGGCATTATCGACCATCTTTTGTTTAAGAATATTTTCTACCCCACTTGTTTTTTCATAACGAATTAAATATGCACCTAAAGGATAAGCATAATTTGTAAATCCACCGGCACGTCTTACCAGGTCAGAGATTCTTTCCGTCTTGTTAATAATATTATATTTACCAGGTTGTAAAACTTCTCCATCGACACGAACCATACGGATATCTTCATATCCGGGAATAGTACGTACAATTACCTGATCCCCATTTTGAAGCAAGAAATCACCCTCACCATCTTTAAAATTCAGATTTTTATCAAGCTTGAATTTCTTTACGATTGTTTTGACATCAGTTTCTTTCAACATCTGAGGATCCTTGATGATACGGATTAATTCCACAGAATCAGTTGACGCCATCTCTTTAAAACCTTTTGCTTTAAAAATCAAATCTTTGATGGTAATGTTTTCTATCAGTTTATAAGTTCCAGGTCTTTTTACCGCACCCCAGATAGACACCATCTCTTTTTCCCGGAAGTCAAACAAATTACTAATTCTTACAGAATCGTCTTTTTGCAACAAAATATCAGGAGAGATGCCATATAACACTTCCCCAAGATTAAAACTGAGAATCTCAGGAATCTGATTTTCTTTTTTACGAATAATTGTAGCCATGTTCAAATAAGCATCTTCCATGACACCATCCGCTTTGGCGATAAGTTGTTTGACAGTCAGTCCAGGTTCAAGAGCATAAGCCCCTGGACGATAAATTGAACCGGTAATGTCAACACGGTTATCGAATATATCATAGGTCTTTGTCACCGTATATACATCTCCAGAGGCTATTCCAAAGGATTCAATTTCGCTTTCTCTTACGTCTACGACTGTCTTTTCACGATTTGTCAGCCTAAAGACCGTAATATTAGTCTTGTTGGCATCTTCTGTAAATCCACCGGCAAAACGGATAAGATCTTTCAGCTTTTCCCCCTTGATGGCCTCAAAAATGGCAACGTGTTTAACAGCACCTTTGATAGTCACTCTGTTTTGATATGGTTCAATCTTAATGACATCTTCATCCTGTAATGAGAAGTTGTCTTTTACCATCCCATCTATCAGAAAACGGTACATATCAATGTCTGCAATTACTTTACCATGCCTGATCACCTTAATATCACGCATAGAACCCATTTTACCGGGGCCACCACATGCATACAAAGCATTGAATGCCGTTGCAAGAGAAGGCAAAGTATATGATCCGGGGCGAACAGCTTCACCAACCACTGTAATCCGAATGCTTCTGATATTCCCCAAAGAAATCCGAATTTGAGTTTCGCCTGATGAAACACCGGTATATATCTTAGACAATCGATTCTTAATGTTTGAAGAGGCCGCCACTATGGTTTGCCCACTCACTTTAACAAGTCCGACCGCAGGAATTCGAATAAATCCATCCGGTGAAACCTTTGCCCTATAATTGGCTTCATAAAGACCGGTAATATCGATGATCATTTCATCATAGGTTCCCAATATATAATTGGGAGGTGTCGGAATATTCAATTTTGGTTCAAATGTAAGGTCTTGATTGCTAAAAAGATGGGAACCAAATATTTCCAAAACAGGAGACTTTATCTTCTTTGTATTGAGCGAATCCCTTAGTTCTACTTGCTTTTTGGTCAAGCCTTTGGTATCATTATCTTTAAGTTCGTAATTATCTTCTTTGTTATACCCCTTATTAGTGGATTCTTGCGACATGGCACGGTCTTTAGGAACTTCCTCTTTCACACTATTCGTACTTACCGAAGAAGTTTGTTCTTTGTATTTCTTGTACATCTCGATTTGATCGGGAGTAAGTTCACTTAAACTTTGAGCTGAAAGAGGGATCAGAATCAACAAAGAAATCAAGGTAAAAATTATTTTCTTCATACAACTTATTAGATTATCTTTTGGTTTGCAAAAATACAATATAAATTCAATAAAAGTCATACATAAAAAGGTTCGTCACTCCCATTCTTAAAGAAGCGGCAAAGATAATCAAATCTTTTTCAAATAGTTTCACCGGTTTATGGGTGACAAAAAAAATGTTTCCCCCATACTCATATTTTTGGAAGAAACAAAGTTATTTTCCTAAAGAACAGACTATTAAAAGTATGTTCTTTTACTTTTTCATCTTTAATACAATTCCCATAAACAATCAATCTGTCGGGCATGTCATAGATTATAGGTCTGATAATCAATCTTTGGTCGTATTGATCTCGATTTACTATAATAATAAACGGCAGAAGAAGGTTTTTCTTATATTTCAGAGGACGTTTTTTGAATATTTTTTTGCGATAAACAGGAACTTGGAGTTAACAATTCAGATTTGATGGTATCGGTTCGAAACGGTACCGAAAGACAACAGAAGTTGACTTTTGCTGGTATTCGGCAATCAATCGTCTATTCTATGCTTTTCTTAAAAAAACATCCTGTTTTAAAGCCCCAACATTAAATCTTTTAACCATTCACGCAACTTGGGGCCTATTTCTTCGTGTCGCAAGCCAAAAATGACGTTGGTCTTTATAAAATCAAGTCTGTTGCCCAGATCGTAACGTATGCCGTCTATGCGTCGGCCATACATGGGCTGTTCCCTGACCATCAAGCGCATGGCCTCAGTCAGTTGAACCTCGTTGTTCTTACCCTTAGGGGTTCTTTCCAAATAATCGAAAATGGCAGGTGTGAACACATAGCGGCTGGCAATAGCCAGGTTAGAGGGTGCGGCATCGGGTGAAGGCTTTTCCACAAAATCCTTGGCCTGCAACACCCCGTCTTCTAATACCACGCCATCAATGATTCCATATCGCTGCACTTTTTCCGTCGGGACTTGTTCCAAAGCGACCACAGATGCTTGATATTGCTCGTAAACATCCATCAGCTGACGCGTCACCGGCTTCCCAAAACCATCAAGTATAGTATCCCCCAACAAAACGGCAAACGGTTCCTGCCCTATGTGATCTTTCGCACAAAGGATGGCATCGCCCAGCCCTTTCATTTCCTGTTGCCACACAAAATAAATATGGGCCTGACCGGAAATACGCCGCAGCTTTTCAATTTCAGCAAATTGATGTTTAGCCTCCAACGCCGCTTCCAACAATGGATTTCGGTCAAAATGTTCCTCGATAGCCCGTTTTCCCCGCCCGACCACAATCAGAATGTCGGTAATGCCCGATTGAACCGCTTCTTCCACCACATACTGGATTACAGGCGTGTCTACTACCGGCATCATCTCTTTTGGCTGGCTCTTGGTGATGGGTAAAAAGCGCGTACCCCAACCTGCAGCCGGTATTACTGCTTTTTTAATCATGCTTACAGACTATTTCAGGTTTAAGAACTTCAATACCTTTAGTGTGAAGTACACTTTTCAAACGTTCGAACATCGCATCATCTGTATAGGTGCCGATAATGGCTCCGCCAGACCCTGTAAACTTGGCAGAGGCTCCTGTTGACCGGGCCAACTCCACCATCTCTATGTTTCCGGGCTCTATAGGCACAAGGCTACGCCGCAAATCAAAGTTCCGGTCAATCAGTTGAGCCATTAACGTTTGGTTACGGCTCTTCAATGCCACCATAAACTGTTCCGTCAACTGCGACCATTCCATCATGGCATCCAGCACCGCCTGCTCACCGATATTATAACGGGCACGCAAATTGTTATGCAATATCTCGGTTCCTTCCGAGAGGTTCCGGAGAAACGCTATATAAAGCGGTGGAAAATCACAAACCTCCAAAGGTGTATAATTGCCATACCCTTGCTTTTCC
>JALNXZ010000006.1 GCA_023230125.1 Bacteroidales bacterium
ATGCATTAATTTGCACTTTTTACTTGACAGATTGTATTTCTAGGTTTTTTAACTGAATGATTGCCAGCAAAAAAATTGATACAAAAAATGAAATATTTGGAAAAAATCAACCTTCTGTATTTTAAAGATAGCATTAAAACACGCCCAACCTTTTGGCAAAACCGACAAAATTATGTAGGTTTGTGTTCAAATTTCATCTTATGAAGAACCAAACCCTTTCTTTAGGAATCATTCTTTTGATGCTCTTCACCGCCTGCTCTAAAACCCCAAAATTTGAAGTTGAAGGGAACATCAGCAATGCCAAAGGGAAAATGCTTTATTTCGAGCTTTCCGGTATGAGTAAAACGGAAATATTGGACTCGGCCAAACTTACAGAAAAAGGTTCTTTCCATTTTAAGTCAACACTTCCTGGTGCTCCTGAATTCTACAGATTGCGCATTGGTGAAAGATTCATCCAACTGGGAGCAGATTCAACTTCATCGGTAACAATTGAAGCCGATGGCAAAAAATTTGGGAAAAATTATTCAGTCAGCGGTTCGAAATGTTGCGAACAGATCAAGATTCTATCCGGTTCACAATCCAGAACACTTACATGTCTTGATTCTCTCAGCAATCTATACAAAAACAAAGAAATCTCGGATACCGTTTATCAAATAAATTTGGAGGAGGCACTCCATCTGCACCGAAGTTTGGCGGTCAAAATCATCTACGAGAATCCTCGGTCTTGTTCCGCTTATTTTGCCCTGTTTCAGCGCATAAAAACTTATCTCATTTTTGACCCGTTCAATAAAAGTGATAATAAATACTACGCAGCCGTTGCGACTTCTTGGGATGCACTTTATCCGGAATCCGTCCGCAGTAAAAATCTGGTAAACATGACCCTCCAGGGAATCAAGTCAATCAGGCAGAACAGAGATACCAAGAATATTGTCATCGACGAAAAGAATAAAATTTCATTTTTCGAAATTGAGCTTCCGAATATTTATGGAAAGACCATTCCTTTATCCTCCTTGATTGGCAAGGTAATATTATTGGATTTCACCGCTTATCAAGCTGAGAAATCGGCCACACGTAACTTATATTTTAGAGAGTTGTACAACAAATATAAAGACCAGGGATTTGAAATCTATCAGATATCCGTAGATACGGATGAAAATCTTTGGAAGACCGGCGCATCCAATTTGCCTTGGGTTTGCGTTCACGACAGAAACAACCTAAGATCCGGATATCTTTCCACCTATAATGTGCAAAATCTGCCAACTTTTTTCCTGATAGACAAAGCTGGGAACATTGTTGCACGTGATTCTATGATTTCTGATCTTAAGAAGGAGATACAGAAACTTTTATAAAACATGTTTTAAAACAGTAGCTTATAACTTGACAAAGTCAGATTTGTTTTATATCTTTGTTTCTATATTTTATTGAGAGTTCCGGTTCCGGCCGGAATTCTTTTTGTTTTTATGTCCAATTGTAAAAAGGAGGAACCTGATATGGCAGTAAGTTACATGACCGAAGACGGTTACAAGAAATTAGAAAAGGAGATTGAACTTTTAGAAGCAGTGGAGCGCCCAAAAATCTCACAGCAAATTGCAGAAGCTCGCGATAAGGGAGATCTTTCTGAAAATGCAGAATATGATGCAGCAAAAGAAGCTCAAGGCATGATGGAGATGAAAATTTCCCAGCTAAAGGAGCTTTTCAGAAATGCCCGTATTTTAGATGAAAGTAAAATCAACACAGATACAGTACAGATTTTAACAGTGGTTACATTACTCAACATGAAAACTCAAAAGGAGTTGGCATATTCCATTGTATCTGATTCTGAAGCCAACCTGAAAGAGAAAAAGATTTCAGTGAGTACACCCATTGCCAAGGGTTTGCTTGGCAGAAAAATCGGAGAGATTGTTGACATCTCTGTACCTGCAGGCATATTGACTTTCAAAATCAAGAATATCGAACTCGCAAAATAATTTGATCATGGCAAGTATTTTCAGCAGAATTGTTTCGGGGGAAATTCCCTGTTATAAAATTGCAGAAGACGATTATTTCTTAGCCTTTTTGGATATCAATCCGTTATCCAAAGGACACACCTTGGTTATTCCCAAAAAAGAGATTGATTATTTGTTTGACTTGGATGACAAGGAGATTGCAGCTATCAACATTTTCGCAAAAAAAATTGCAGTCGCCATCAAGAAATCTATTCCATGCAAACGCATCGGAGCCGCAGTCATTGGCCTGGAAGTTCCTCATGCACACATACACCTGATTCCAATCCAAAAAGAATCAGACATGTTGTTTTCCAATCCAAAGCTCAATATACCTACTGAAGAAATGGAAAAGATTGCAGCCGATATCCGAAAGCAATTATAAACTTTAGAATCTGTTCCCATAAAAAAACCGCAACTTAAAAGCTGCGGTTTTTTTATGGTTGTTACAGGTTGCTCATTGAGCATCTTTGGCAAAACGGAATCCAATTGATCCGGAGAATATCCCCGGCGCATTTGAACCACGTGTACTAACTCGCAAGGCGGAATCGTCATTGTTAGCCCAGCCTCCTCCGCGTCTAACTTTCTTTGTGATATCTGCATCTTCTGCCTGATCATCTGTCAAACCTGTGGGATTGATTTGAGCTTTGGAAGAGTAACTATCGTACCAATCGTAAACCCATTCCCAGACATTTCCACTCATATCAAAGAGACCTAAGTTATTGGCATCCTTTAGCCCAATAACATGTGCATTTTTTAGTCCGTTGCTAGTGGCTTCGTACCAAGCCACCTCCGAGGCTGTGTTGCTGCCACTGTAAATAAACTGCGGGGTTGAATTTCCGCCTCGGGCAGCATACTCCCATTCCGCTTCAGTCGGTAGTCTTCCCCCTGCCCATTGGCAAAACTCACAGGCTCCAAACCAAGAAACATGTAAAACCGGAATGTTTTCAAACCCAGGTTGTACCACCCAGTTTGCGGTATCCCCGTCATATACGATGCCCTTGGTATAATCTGTTGAAATTATGCCCCTGAAAGTACCATCAGATGTTATACTATACCCGGAACTGGGAATACAACGGCTTCTCAGGAATTTGACAAACTGGGCATTCGTAACCTCATATGTACCAATTCTAAAGTTATTTAATGTGACTGCGTGCGTTGGGTTTTCATCTAAATTTGCATCTGCAACCTGTTCTGCTGTTGCACCCATCGTGAAGGTTCCGCCAGAGACAAGAACGGCAGGAATGTTTATATTCGTCGGCACAAAAGAATAAATCGATCCATAATAAACGGTATCGGCAGTTTGAGCATAAGCACGAAAACGATAAGTCGAATCAGAACTTAGTCGAATCAGGACGACCGTGAAATCAGAAAAAGAGCCGGATGTTTTCGATGCGTAAGGACTGTTTGTTATTTTGGGAGATTGAACTTCAGAGGATGAAGCAGAAGTAAATACTATACCAGCATCAATTATTTCGGCATCTGAATAGGTCGTTGTTCCATGAATTGTCCCAGAAGTTGAAGAGATGTTGGTTACATGGTATGTTTTTACAGAGACATCGTTATCATCATTCTTACATGCACAAAAACACAGGTTGAAAAAAACCATTGCTGAAAGAAGAAAGGTTTTTGTATTGAGCTTCATTTTTAAAAAATTATTATCTAAACACATTTTTAATCCGAAATTGATTTATAAATATAGTTCCGGGGGGTGACGTATGCAAATGCAAATACGCTTATTTCATTTATTTCGTACAAATGTAGGAAAAAACCACTTGTTCCGACAATTTCAGAAGCAATTATACAAATTTTTCACATTTATGCCATTTATTTGCCTATCAAAAGCTTAAAAACAATGGAGAAATAATTAGACATCACAGTGGGTCTACGTCAAAATTAATCTGAACTGTTCTAAAATCAGCTTTTTGTTTAAAGACATCCAGAGCTTCATATAGAAAGTCTTTGACTTTGGAAACAGAAGCTTCCGTTTCAATTTTTAAAAGCAGATGTTGCATGTAATAATTGTTTATTCGGGCAACAGGTGGCTGATCGGGCCCCAGAAGCCGTTGACCGAAAACCGGTTTTATCAAACTGGTGTAAAATTCTGCAGCATGGCGTACAACGGATATATCTTTATGCTTAAAACGGATCTGAATAATTCTGGTAAAAGGTGGATACGAAAACTGTTTTCGCATGACCATTTCACGGTTGTAAAAAGATTTGAAAAGATTTGAAATCACATCTTTTATGACAGGCTGTTCAGGATCTGATGTCTGAACAATCACCACCCCTCTTTCCCCTTTTCGGCCAGCACGCCCGCTTACCTGCGCCATCTGTTGAAAAGAACGTTCGTAAGCCCTAAAATCAGGAAAATTCAACATCTGGTCAGCATTCAAGATTCCGACCACCCGAACATGATCAAAATCGAGTCCTTTTGTAACCATCTGTGTTCCAATCAAAATGTCTGTATCTCCAGATTCAAAATCGTGGATGATTTGTTCATAAGAACGACGGCTCCTGGTCGTATCCGTATCCATCCTTACGATACGCGCTTTTGGAAATTCAAGACGAACCTCTTCTTCAATCTGTTCCGTCCCAAAACCACGGGTGGATAAGTCATGAGCCCCGCAAACAGGGCATACTTGTGGAATTTCATGCTCAAACCCACAATAATGGCACGTCAGTTTCTGATGAAATTTATGAAGGGTCAGCGAAACATCACATCTTTCACATTTGGGCACCCATCCACAGGATTTACATTCTATGACCGGTGCATATCCCCTACGGTTCTGAAAAAGGATTACTTGTTCACCGACAGCAAGAGCCTTTCCAATCTCTTCGGACAAAAGTGGAGAAAATAGGCTCTTCATCATTTTCTTTCGCCTTAACTCTTTGGTGTTTACTGCAATGATTTCTGGCATCCTCATTTCATAATGGCGGGAAAATAATTCAACCAAACCGAATTTTCCGTTCAGGCAATTGTAATAGGATTCCAGACTGGGAGTGGCCGTTCCAAGCAAGGTTTTGGCCCCATACATAGCCGCTAAGATCAAAGCGGCATTCCTAGCGTGATATCTCGGTGCCGGGTCTTGCTGCTTAAAACTCCCTTCATGCTCTTCATCCACGATGATCAAACCAAGTGAATGAAAAGGTAAAAAAATGGAAGACCTTACCCCAAGTATGACCTGATAATCTGAATTCCTGACTAAATTATTCCATATCTCAACACGCTCCGCATCAGGAAATTTTGAATGATACACACCCAGCTTGTTCCCAAAAACCCGTTTCAGCCTATCAGACAATTGAGTGGTCAGGGCAATTTCAGGGACTAAATAAAGGACTTGCTTTCCGGAATGGATACATTCTTCCATCAGATGAATGTATATCTCTGTCTTTCCGGAAGAAGTAAGTCCATGCAGCAAACAAACCGGATTTTCCTGAAAAGATATTTTTATGGATTCCAAAGCTTCTTTCTGTTTTTTACTCAAGGATGACTTTCCGATCTTTGGGTGGTCACCTCTATGTAAACGGTCGATCTCTTTTATATAGATTTCAAGAACCTCTTTGGCACAAAGCGCCTGCAAGACAGCAGGTGATGCTCCGGATTTGTCCAACAATTCTTTTTTACCTACTTCCGTTGGCTGTGTTTCTCTGAAGAAGGAAGAAAGTTCCAGATATTCCATCAGGACTTTTATTTGCTTCTTTGATTTTGAAGTTTCATTTATAAAGAAATTCAGCTTATCCTGATCGTTCCGGAATGTTTCGGTCAATCTGACACAACGTTTTGTCTTAATTTTATAGGAAGTACGCAATCCTTCGGAAATGAGAAGTGCACCCTTTTCCATCAATTCATGAACAATCGGCAAAGGATTGGTGATACCGCTGTTTTTGCTTAATTCAAGTAGAGAAGCCGGCTTTCCGGGAATAAGTGCATCCATCAACCTATTTTCGCGCTCTGTCAATGGAGCATCTGCTTCAAATCCATCAGCGAGGGTCACAAGCGTTTCACTTTCCAGTTTCAAACCAGAAGGTAATGCGGCTTTCATAACTTCTCCAAAAGTGCACATGTAGTAAGAAGCAATCCAACGCCAAAAGTTCAATTGAGGACCTACCAGAATGGGGCTTTCATCAAGAAGTGAATAAACAGGTTTGGTCACGTAGTCTACCGGTTTACTTTCGAACAAATCTAAGATTATTCCGGTATAGAGCTTCTTGGGGCCCAAGGGAACAATGACCCTGCATCCAACTTGAACTTTGGCTGCCAATTCTTCCGGAACCGAATAGGTGTATGTTTGCGTTAAAGGTAGCGGAAGCAGGACATCAGCATAAAATGGAGCGGGAATCATTTGATTACCAAATTGGCCCAGATCGGGTAATGATCAGAATATTTCACGTTGTCCACTTTCACCCGCGAAGCTTTGATTTCCGGAGAATGCATAATAAAATCAATCCGAAAAAGGAACAGGTTTTCATGAAAAGTATTTCCCCAACCATTACCACTTTCGACCCACGAATCGATCAACCCCTTTCGAACTGTCCTGTACGTATAAGACCCTGGGGCATCATTGAAATCACCACATACAATGACTTGATAAGGAGATCTCTTGATTATTTTTGAAACTGAGTCAGCCTGATTGGCGCGAATAAAAGAGGCATTCCCGACTTTGTAGCCCAAAACCTCAGCAACTTCAGTCAATTGCTCTGATTCCCGTTTTGTTAGCAGATCGGTATATTTATTTTTTTCATCATTATTCAGCTTATTGGACTCCAGATGATTATTGATTACACGGATGGTGTCATCACCAATTTTCAAATCATAGAAAAAGGAAGAATTCGATTTGCTTTCGTACTGGATCCTTTGGTAGCGGATAACAGGATATTTTGATAAAAGGACCACAGAATACCTGTTTTCGTCTTTACCGGAACAAACATATGGATACGATTTAAGAGCTTGGCGGTATTCCTTACTCAACGAGCTCTCTACAAAACCAGGCCCGGCTTCCTGCAAACAAACGATATCTGCATCCGTTTTCCGGATATAATCCAGTATGGGAGAATTTTCTCCAATCCCTTGGTCTTCCTTGAAGGAAAAGTACATCACATTGTATGACAACACCTTGACTTCATTCAAAGGATGTTCGTCAGAAAGAGAATTAAACGGAATCCACGCCCGGTATGAGCCAAAAGTAATGGCCAGACCAGCCAGAGATATGAGCACCCAGCCTTTAAGTCGAACCAGCCAATACAAAATAAAAAAGAAATTGATCAATCCCAGCAAAGGAAAACCATATCCTAAAAATGAAGACAAGATGGAAAATTCCGGTTTGATCAAATATGCAAATCCACATATGATCAAAAGAATCACGACCACCACATTGATGGTCAAGATAAATGAATGTAGAAATTTCCAAAAAACGCTCATGTTGTCTGTATGTTTTTCGGCCTAAAAACCGTAAATATCATTTATTTTCGGCTAAAATCAAACAATTTTCTCTTTTCTTCCTGTGAAAGGCTCTCATAACCGGATTGTTTAATCTTATCCAAAATGGCATCCATCTGATCAGAATCCTGCTTCTTTTTATCACGGAATTTTTGATCTACATCTGCCATTTTATAGGTTTCTTCTCTTTTGGGTCGCTTGTAGGTTATCTTCATTTTCCGATGCCGAGGCATCAGGTTGACGAACCTGTCTAAAATGGGATTGACCCAAGCAGTGAGATCAACACCCTTCCTTAGGGAGTAACCAAAAACGAGGCCGGCCAATGCTCCGCCCAAATGTGCGAGACTACCACCGGCATTATCTCCGTTCAGACTTAAAACGTCCAACACAACCATGATGATGGCCAAATATTTCAATTTTAAGGAGCCTAACAAGAAAATACGAATGGACTCATCCGGCCTGTAAAAAGCCACAGCTATACCGAGAGCCAAAACAGAAGCGGAAGCTCCCATCAGGTATACGGTATCTTGAATGCCTTCTTGCATCGGAAGCAAATTATTGAACAGCGCAAAAAACAATCCGCCGAACAGTCCGCCAAGAATATATAAACCACCCAATTGTCTGGGGTTGAACCAATGCAGAAACATCCCCCCAAAGAAATAGAGCCAGAGCATGTTAAAAAAGAGATGCATCAAACCCAAATGGACAAACATATAAGTGAACACCGTCCAAGGGTGCATCAGGATAGACATCCAGTCTGAAGGCATTTCAAACAAGGGCATGAACCAATTTGCGTCAATACGGAACATACCAAAAAGAAGCAATGTCAGACGGAGCAACAGGAATATTCCGACATTGATATATATAAGCTGCAAAACGATTGTTCCTTGCTTATATTTTTGAACCAGACTATCCCAAAAAGAAGCCATTTCCAATTCCTTTCTTTTTCCAATAACGTATTAAAAAGTAGCCAAACAACATTCCACCCAAATGGGCAAAATGTGCTACATTATCTCCGGAAAAGTTTGACACTCCGGAAAAAAGTTCAATAATGCCATAACCGATCACCATGTACTTAGCTTTGATAGGCACAGGAATAAACATAAGATACAGCGGCGCATTGGGAAACAACATTCCAAAACCAAGCAATATACCAAAAACAGAACCGGATGCTCCAATGGTTATCATACTGTTCAAAACCATATCCTTTGCCTGAGCCATTGTCTCAGTCGAATATAAAACACCTTGCTGAATATTCAGATAATGAGACAAAACAGAGTTGTCTCCTGATATGTTATAATTATCGATGGCGGTTAAAAATGGCCTGATATCAATATACCAGACTATTTGTTGAACAATGGCAGCACCAATACCGGTTACCATATAGAACAGAAGAAATCTTTTGGGTCCCCATACCTGTTCCAGAATCCGGCCAAACATATAAACACCAAACATATTAAAAAGGACATGCATAATATTCATAGGATCATGCATGAACATATAGGTGATAAACTGACTTAACAAAAAGCCATCAGATCCAATATAATGTAAGCCTAAATATGGTATCAGATCAACTCCTACCTTAGGAAGAACAATCGATGCTACCCAAAATAAGACATTGATGATGATTAAATTTTTTGTAACGACAGGAATAGAAGACATAAAACCAGAAGATGAACGGAAATTACTCATATATCGAAGGTAACGGTTTAAAAATAAGCCATAAAAAAGAATATTTCATGGGCAAAAGTACAAAAAAGCAGGCTTATTGACTATTCATTGACAGTTTTTAATAAAAAATGTATTTTCTCTTGTTTTTTTTTTCTTTTTCTCTTGTATTACTGAAATTTAAATATACTTTTGTTTTATCTATTTTCAGTATAACCTCTTTTGTTTAACTTTATATACCATTTTTTACTATGAACAAAGCACAACTTATCAGCGCCATGGCCGAAAAATCCGGCTTGAGCAAAGTAGATTCCAAAAAAGCCCTTGATTCATTTTTGGGGAGTGTTGCTGAAACATTAAAAGCAGGTGACAAAATTGCATTGGTTGGGTTCGGGACTTTTTCTGTAGTACAAAAAGCAGCTCGCACAGGCATTAATCCTGCAACTAAACAGCCGATTAAAATTGCAGCAAAGAAAGTCGTTAAATTTAAAGCAGGTTCCGAGTTAGCTGGTCTGGTTTAGGAAATAACGCATTACAAATTCAGGAGGCTGCCTACAAGGCAGCCTTTGTTTGTTATAAATACACAACTTCTAAGGTTGTAACAAAGGAATTTTATCTCTTTTGTGATAACCTTTGTTTGTTTTTACAGGCTGTTTGCAGCATTAGCGAAATTGCGTTAACTTTGCGTTCTCTAAAATTTGAGCAAAATGACCATCAACCAACTACTTGAGAAAAACTTGATTCTCGCTATTGAAGCCCTTTACGGACAACGTGTCGATCAGGCCCAAATTCAATTACAACCCACAAAAAAAGAATTTGAAGGAGACATCACCATTGTTGTATTTCCATTTCTACGCATTTCCAAAAAAAAGCCAGAAGAAACAGCGCAAGATTTAGGTAAATGGCTGGTAGACAATACGGCTGAATTAAAATCCTATAATGTTATCAAAGGATTTCTTAATCTGGTGGTTTCTCCGGCATATTGGCTTCAAGTGCTAGAAAATGCTTATAACGACCAGCAATACGGCATCAGAACAGCCGGTGAAAACGCTCCACTGGTGATGGTTGAATATTCTTCTCCAAACACCAATAAGCCTTTGCATCTCGGGCACATCAGAAACAACTTGTTAGGCTATAGCTTGTGCAAGATTCTCGAAGCCAATGGAAACAAGGTCGTAAAAACAAACATTGTAAACGACAGGGGAATTCATATTTGCAAATCCATGCTCGGCTGGCAAAAATGGGGTAACGGAGAGACACCTGCCTCATCCGGCAAAAAAGGAGATCACTTGGTTGGTGATTATTATGTCGCATTCGACAAACATTACAAACAGGAAATCGCTGAACTGCAAGAGAAAGGAATGACCAAAGAGGAAGCAGAGGCAGTATCGCCGTTGATGGGCGAAGCCCGTGAAATGCTTCAGAAATGGGAAGCAGGAGATCAAGAAGTCCGTCTGCTTTGGAAAACCATGAACAGCTGGGTATTTGCAGGCTTTGACGAAACATATAAGAGGCTGGGCGTGAGCTTTGACAAGATATATTACGAATCAGAGACTTACCTATTTGGTAAAAAGAAAGTACTAGAAGGCTTGGAAAAGGGGCTATTCTACTGCCAAGAGGACGGCTCAGTCTGGGCAGACTTGACTACAGAAGGTCTGGATCAAAAAGTTTTGCTCAGAAGTGACGGCACATCTGTATATATGACTCAGGATATTGGCACAGCCAACCTGCGTTTCAGTGAATATCCCATTGACAAAATGGTTTATGTTGTCGGAAATGAACAGAATTACCATTTCCAGGTACTTTCCATCTTGCTTGACAGACTCGGGTTTTCCTGGGGCAAAGGGTTGGTTCATTTTTCTTATGGAATGGTTGAACTACCTGAAGGTAAAATGAAATCTAGAGAGGGAACTGTTGTAGACGCCGACGACCTGATTGATGAAATGGTCAGCACAGCAAGGGAAACATCCCTCGAGTTGGGTAAACTGGATGGACTAACAGAAGATCAGGCAAAAGATATTGCCAACATGGTCGGTCTTGGCGCGCTTAAGTATTTTATTCTCAAGGTCGATCCCAGAAAAAACATGACTTTCAACCCCAAAGAATCCATTGATTTTAATGGAAATACAGGACCGTTCATTCAATACACGCATGCCCGCATTCAATCCATTTTGCGCAAGGTAGAAGAATCGGGTATAACCCCTTCCGAAAAATTTGATACAAACCTAAACTTATCAGATAAAGAATTGTATTTGATTCGTCTGATCACTACTTTCCCCAATATCATCAATGATGCAGCTGAAGGTTTCAGCCCAGCACTGATAGCCAATTATATGTATGATTTGGCCAAGGAATACAATCAATTCTATCACGACTATCCCATATTGAAAGAAAGTGACACCTCTCTCCGATTTTTCAGGATCATGCTTTCTGACACCACGAGCAAAATAATCAGGTCAGGTATGGATTTGTTGGGCATCAATGTTCCAGACAGAATGTAAAAACATACATCAAACATCTTAGTGCTACATCGGTTCGGATTACATCTATTTAATTCCGTTTTTTATGCCGATTTTATTTTATATTTTTAACATAAGCATTATTATGCGAATATGATAAAAGTGTACATTTGGGAACAATAGTAAAGACGACCATATGAAAATTACATTCCATGGTGCAACACAGACCGTTACAGGATCTAAGCACCTCATCACACTAAACAACGGAAAGACCATCCTACTTGATTGCGGAATGTTCCAAGGTATGGGTAAGGAAACCCAGGAATTAAACTCAAACCTCGGTTTCGATGCAAGTGAAATAGATTATCTGATTCTCTCTCATGCGCATATTGACCATACCGGCTTGGTTCCTAAACTCGTCAAGGATGGATTTCACGGAAGGATATTCGGGTCAAACGCGACTCTCGACCTGACAGATGTTTTACTGAAAGATTCAGCCTTTATACAGCAAAATGATATCAAGTTCATGAATAAAAGGAGACTGAAACAAGGCAGGCCTTTTATTGAGCCGCTCTATCTTTTGGAGGATGTTGAAAAAGCCATTAAATTGTTCGAACCTGTCCAATTTGAGAAGCCATTTGACATAGATGATGACGTAAAACTCGAATTATTTGAAAACGGACATATTTTAGGTGCATCAACCATTTTTCTTTCCATCAAAGAAGATGGGAAAATCACAAGAATTGCATTCAGCGGAGATGTCGGCAGATATAGTGATCCTATTTTAAAATCTCCGTCTGTTTTCCCGCAAGTCGATTATATGATCATTGAATCCACTTATGGGAATCGCTTGCATGAAAAAATGGAAGAAACATCCGATATCCTGCACGATATCATCGTGGAAACATGCGTAGGCAAAAGGGGGAAATTAATTATTCCTGCTTTCAGTGTCGGACGTACACAGGAACTTCTTTTTACGCTCAACGAGATGGAGCTGGATTACAGACTTCCTGATGTAAAATATTATGTTGACAGCCCCCTTTCTACGACGGTGACAAAAATTGTTAAGCGACATCCTGAATGCTTTAATCGTTCTGTTCAGAAAATCATGAAATTCGACAAAGATCCATTCGATTTTAAAGGATTGCACTATATAGAAGACAAACGCGAATCACAAGCTTTGAACGGATCTAATGAACCCTGCGTGATCATTTCAGCTTCAGGAATGGCTGAAGCGGGCAGGGTTAAGCATCATATTGCCAACAATATCGCTGATCCAAGCACCACTATCCTGATGGTTGGGTATTGTGAGAAGAATTCTTTGGGTGCACGTTTAAAAGCGCAACCAGACGTAGTGACGATCTTTGGAGAAGAATACCCGGTCAGGGCTGATATCCGAAAAATCGAGTCTATGTCTGCTCATGCAGACTATAGGGATTTGTGCAAATATCTTTCAGGTCTCGAACCTGACGAAGTGAAAAAGATCTTTATTGTACACGGTGAACCTGATGCTCAAGTGATATTCCGTGAGCATCTCTACAAAAAAGGATTTTTGAACATTGAAATCCCTGAACGACATCAGACTTTCAACTTAATTTAACACATCCTTTTTGAGAACCATTAAACCTTTCTGACAAAAAGCATTCTAAAATCATTTAGAATGCTTTTTAATTTTAATCAATTCTACTACATGTATTTTAAGTTTTTCTTATTGCTGCTTTCTTCATTATTTATCGGAAACCAGTTTTTCTACGCACAAACGTCTCAAAACAATCAAGTCAGTCAAACCAGAGCAATCAAGGGCATTATTCTAGACACGGATACCGAAACGGCCATCAGTTATGTCACCATGACACTATTCAAAAAAGGTTCTACCAAACCTTACAAAGTCAAGGTTTCTGAGTCTGACGGTTCTTTTTCCTTTGCTGATGTAATTCCCGGAACGTATCGTTTAGAAGGTAAATTACTCGGATATATCGCTTATGACAAAATTCTGGATGTTGGTGGAGAGAAGGATAATAACCTTGGTAATATCTTTATGAAAACAGATTCGAAGCTTCTGAAAGCTGTTGAGGTCAAGGGTATCCGATCAAACATGAAACTGGAAATTGACAAAAAAACGTATTCGGTGGACAATAGCATTGCGGCTGCCGGAGCTAGTGCCAGCGATATCCTTAAGGACATTCCATCTGTCGAAGTGGATGCAGAAGGAACCATTACTTTGCGAAACAGCGAAAGTGTAACGGTCTGGATCAATGGCAAACCTTCTGGGTTGACCTCTGACAACAGGGGACAGGTTTTGGAACAACTGCCGGCAGAAAGTATTGAAAGCGTGGAAGTAGTCACCAATCCTTCTGCAAAATACAGTCCTGAAGGCTCAGCTGGTATCATCAACATTATCCTTAAGAAAGAACGGAAATCCGGATATTATGGAAGCATCAGAGGTGGAGTCAGTTATCCTTGGGGAAAAAATTTCGGAGCAAATCTCAACTATAGCAGTTCCAAACTGGACGCTTATGCCAACATTGGCCTGAGGGACAATGAACACGATGGGAGCGGCTACACCAAACGTCAAACATATAGCACCGATGAGTTGACAACCGATACCAGTTATATGAATTCAAACAGCAAACACACTAGCGGAGGAGACGGACTCTTTATGAGAGCTGGCTTTGACTATCACCTCAATAATAAGCATACATTAAGCCTTTCTGGTTTCGCCATGGATGGAAATCACAAATCCAACAGTGAAATCACCTACGATTATCTGGACAATTATCAGCTCCCAACAAAACAAAGTTTCCGCAATTCCGTCAGTGATGCAGGACACAACAATTACAACATTACGATGGACTATTTGTGGGAAATCGGAGAAGATCATAGCCTGCAGACCAATCTCTCTCGCGGCAAGCGAAGCAATACCAATAGCAACATTTTCGACCAGACCGATTATAATTCTATAGATATGCTCACAAACAGCAGCTATCAAAAACAGACCGGTCCTTCAACCAGTGAAGATTGGGAATTCAAGGCCGATTATTCCAAAAAGTTCTCTGATCGTTTTAAATTGGAAACAGGTATGCAGAGCGAATGGAAAAAACGTTACAGCGAAAACAACATTTTTAACGGTCTTGCTTCAGGCGGCACCTGGACATTACCTTCCATCCCTGACGTCTCAAACGGATTTGACTACGATGAGCAGATTCATGCCATGTATGGGACATTAACAGGAAGAATAGGCCCCAAATTAGGGTATCAGTTGGGCTTACGCGGAGAAAACACCATCATCCGTTTTGTTTCTACCGATATATCCAGTGCGGGCACTCCTGTTAATAAGAATTACATGGAGCTCTTCCCCACCATTTTCCTTAATTACAATTTTTCCGAAGGAAGTGACATTCAGTTGAATTACAGCAAACGTATAAACCGCCCTCGTGGTCGTAACCTGAATCCTTATGTCGACATTTCTGACTCAACGAATATAAGGACAGGAAATCCAAATCTTGATCCGGAGTATGCACATTCCTTTGAAATGAACTTCATGAAAACCTGGGAAAGCCATACGCTGTCATCATCCATCTATCACCGTATTACCAACCATATGATACAGGGCATCCGTTTTATTGAAAATGGAATCATGTATCTGAAACCATCCAATGTGACCAACTCGACATCCTCTGGTCTGGAGTTAGTTTCCAAGGATAAAATCTCTAAAGTACTTGAGACAACGGCTACGGTCAATCTGTATCGAAGTACCATGGATGGGTTCACTTATATGAACAATTATTATGAGGGCACCAGCGGTTTTTCCTGGAACGTCAGAGTAAATGGCACCCTGATTTTTCCGAAAGGTTTTACAGGCCAGGCATCCGCCTTTTATTCTGCTCCAAGAATCATTGCTCAGGGAGAAAGCAGTGGACGCTATGCAATGGATCTCGGCATACGAAAAAGTTTCTTTGACAACAAACTCCAACTTTCAGTCAATGTCAGAAACCTGCTCAATTCCTTTAAATTCGAGAGTAAGACTTGGGGCCCTGCGTTCTACCAAGAAACATCCAATAAATTCTTTGGGCGCGATATTCGAATCAATTTGACATGGAATTTCGGGAATCTGAAACCAAAAATTAAAAAGGAAAGTGGAGAAAGCAATGAAAATTCCGTGGATTTTGACACAGAAAACTAAAAAATGTTCCAACTTTTCATAAAGTTTTCAAATAGAACCTGGAAGTTATATTTATGCAATATTAATGCAGTATATCACATTTATATTCATTATTAAGGCGATTTTTTCTTATTTTATTGCAATTTCTCCATTTTTTTTGTTCCTTTGTGCCCTGAAATATTACCTCTACCTTTTTTTATCAAATGAACTATGGCAGATACAGCAAAAGTGACATCATTAGAAAAAGTGGTCATTCGTTTTTCAGGCGATTCGGGAGATGGAATGCAACTCACCGGAAGCCTTTTTTCAAACCTCTCGGCCATCTCCGGTAACGAAATCTCAACCTTTCCGGATTACCCGGCAGAAATCCGCGCCCCACAGGGAACCTTGGCAGGAGTTTCCGGTTATCAAGTGCATGTAGGCAAAAAGATCTACACTCCCGGTGATTTGGCAGATATTCTGATTGCCATGAACCCGGCGGCACTCAAAGTCAACAAGAAGCACATCAAACCAAACGCCATCATTATCCTTGATGAAGATGCCTTTGACGAAAGCGGCATGACCAAAGCCGGATATAACACAAACGACCCTATTGCAGAATTAGGTCTCGGTGCCGCTCAGATTATCGGTGCCCGCATCACCACGATGGTCAAGGCCAGCCTTGCTGACAGCGAAATGGACAACAAGAGTATCCTGCGATGCAAAAATATGTTTTCATTAGGTCTGCTTTGCTGGTTGTTCAACATTCCTGTTGACAATGCGATGCATCTTCTCGAAAACAAGTTCAAGAAAAAACCTACCATCCTGAAAGCCAACCTGAAAGTTTTAGTTGACGGTTTCAACTACGGAAGCAACACACATGCAAGCGTATCGACCTATCGCATTGATTCCACCGAAAAGCAAAAAGGGACTTACACAGATGTTAAAGGTAATCAGGCAACAGCCTGGGGATTGATTGCCGCATCTGAAAAATCAGGACTACCTTTATTTCTAGGAAGCTATCCCATTACTCCAGCCACAGAAATATTACAAGAACTTTCTGCAAGAAAAGACCTTGGAGTCAAGACCGTACAAGCTGAAGACGAAATAGCAGGTGTTTGTTCAGCCATCGGTGCCAGTTTTGCAGGAAACCTTGCAGCCACATCAACATCAGGCCCCGGTCTCGCTCTTAAAAGCGAAGCCATCAATCTTGCAGTTATGGCAGAGCTTCCATTGGTTGTCATAGATGTCCAACGCGGCGGCCCCTCTACCGGCCTTCCCACGAAAACAGAACAAACTGATTTATGGCAAGCTCTTTACGGCCGTAATGGTGAAAGTCCTTGTGTCGTAATTGCAGCAAGCACCCCGGCCGATTGCTTTGACTTCGCCTTTATCGCATCAAAACTGGCTGTTGAACATATGACTCCGGCAATTTTGCTCACCGATGCTTTTATTGCCAATGGTTCATCAACATGGAAAATCCCCAACATGGATGATTATCCTGCCATCCATCCTCCGTTTGTAAGTGATGACATGAAATCATACTGGAAACCTTATTTTCGTAATGCCGAAAATAGTTCACGCTACTGGGCGATACCAGGCACTGAAGGTTTCGCTCACCGTGTCGGCGGTCTTGAAAAAGACAACAAGACAGGATCCATCTCGACTGAACCTAAAAATCATCAATTGATGACCAACTTACGTCAAGCCAAAATCGACAACATCGCTCACGTCATTCCTGCACTCAAAATACAGGGGAATCCCGATGCAGACTTGTTGGTTGTAGGATGGGGAGGCACCTTCGGCCATTTATACTCAGCCGTTGAAGCACTGAATGCAGAAGGAGAAAAAGTAGCATTGGCTCATTTCAATTATATCAATCCGCTACCGAAAAATACAGCAGAAGTACTTACCAAGTACAAAAAAATCATTGTGTGCGAACTCAACAATGGCCAGTTTGCAGGATATCTTCGTTCAAAAGTGGACGGAATTAACCCACTCAAATACAACAAAGTGGAGGGTCAACCATTTTTGGTTCAAGAATTAGTAGATCATTTCAAAACTCTTTTAGACGATTAAGTGATGGATACAAATAATTATACTGTAAAGGATTTTAAAAGCGACCAGGATGTACGCTGGTGTCCGGGCTGCGGCGATCACGCCATTTTAAACAGCATCCAAAAGGCCATGGCCGAACTTGGCATTTCACCGGATCGGACGGCTGTCATATCCGGAATCGGTTGTTCAAGCCGTTTCCCATATTACGTCAATACATACGGAATGCATACCATCCATGGACGTGCAACGGCCATTGCTACTGGAGTGAAGACGGCCAATCCGGAACTGACCGTATGGCAAGTGACAGGAGATGGTGACTGCCTGGCTATCGGAGGAAACCATTTCATCCACGCCCTTCGCAGAAACATCGACCTAAATATCGTTTTGTTCAACAATGAAATATATGGTCTGACCAAAGGCCAATACTCTCCAACCTCAAAAAGAGGCTTTATCTCAAAATCCTCACCTTACGGAACCGTTGAAGATCCTTTCCGACCCGCAGAACTGACGTTCGGTGCCCGCGGAAACTTCTTCGCAAGAACACTGGACGTTGATCTTAAGACCACTCAGGACGTTCTGATCCAGGCGGCAAAACATAAAGGCACCTCTATTGTTGAAGCGTTGGTAAACTGCGTCATTTTTAACAACGGTACCCACAGTGCCATTTCAGACAAGGAATTCCGCGCAGACCGCACAATTATCCTGAAACACGGGGAACCGATGATTTACGGAAAGAACCGTGATAAAGGTCTTGTCATCGAAGGTTTCAACCTGAAATCAGTCACCATCGGAGAAAACGGAATCACTGAAAAAGACATGTTGGTGCATGATGCCAAATGCGAAGACAGAACACTGCACTTCAAACTTGGAACCATGTCCGGAGACCTTCCTGTGGCATTGGGTGTCATCAGGGATGTGGAAGCTCCCACCTACGATAGGGAAGTGGAAAAACAAATCAGGGATGTTCAGGACAAACATCCACAAATCCATAAACTGGAAGACTTTTTACGTACATTGGAAACATGGGAAATAAAATAGTTTTTTAGCCAAAACTAAAATTCAAGAAAGGGCACGATGTCAATCATCGTACCCTTTTTTGCTTTTTCCGTTACTAACATTTTTTTTATGGAAAATAGACCTTCCATTTTATGATTTACTAACATTTTTCACTTCTTTTGCACAAACAAGATTTATTTTCTAGCTCTCTATCTAATTATTCCCAAAAATTAAACAGACACATTATGAAAAAAATGGTGGCAGCCTTGTTTTTATCGGCAGCAATTTCTATACAAGTAAAGGCTCAAAATTTTCAAGTTCATTATGATTTCGGAAAAGGTAGAGAGTATGTGACCACCACCTTAGAATTGTTCAAAGTAGACAAATGGGGTAACACCTTTGCTTTTGTAGATTATGATTTCAATTATGGAAATAAAAAATCACCTGCTCTTTCCTATATGGAGTTTGCTCGTTGTCTGAACTTCTGGGGAGGACCTTTCAGTGCACAAATCGAATATAATGGCGGACTTATCGGACAGGCCACTACAACCGACTTTGCAGGTGAATCCTATGCAATCAATAATGCCTGGTTGGTTGGTGTTGACTACTTCATGCACAGTGCTGATTTTTCAAAAACATTGAATTTAAAAGTTTTGGCAAAAGATATTATAGGGAAAAACTATACACCGCAATTCACTGCCGTTTGGGGCATGCAATTGCTGGACAAAAAAGTTACATTATGCGGATTT
>JALNXZ010000150.1 GCA_023230125.1 Bacteroidales bacterium
AGGCGGAGTCGATGATGCCTTCCCGGTTGGTCGGCACTTCGGATAGGTTGTAGACGGTTTCGTCCAGAGAGGTGTATGCATTGATATTGTATCCGAACCTGACTCCTATGGTCTCAAAATAGTTGATCAGATTTTTGCCGGGGTAATGTTTGGTTCCGTTAAAAGCCATATGTTCTAGGAAGTGTGCCAGCCCATTTTGAGAATCTTCTTCAAGAATGGCTCCTACATTCTGAGCAATATAAAATTCTGCCCTGTCTTTTGGCTGCTCATTATGACGAATGTAATAAGTCATTCCATTGCTCAGCTTGCCATAACATATGGAGGAATCCATGGGCATCGGTTGCGGGCTTTGAGCAAGTATTGAAAAGCAGGTGATGAATAAGAATAAGAGAAATAATTTGATGGTTTTCATACGCAGTCATTTATTTATTAGGTATGATCATATTTCAACAAAAGTAGAGATAATAATTAAAGAATGTTTTTTTATCTTTCAAAATTTCTGGGTTGCTTTTTTTAGGAGGTGAATATTGTTGCTTTTTTTTATCTTTGTCGCTTTAATCCGTTAAAATTACAAACACATGCATTTTCCTGTCCATTTTCCATGAGGAGGTGCATTGAATATACCCCAATAAAAATTAAATCGTTCGTATGAAAAATTTCAAGCTTGCCAATAACGTGTCAGGATGGATTGCATTTGTCATTGCTGCGGTAACTTATTTATTAACGATTGAGCCCACAGCTAGTTTCTGGGATTGTGGGGAATTTATTTCTACTGCCTATAAAATGGATGTAGGGCACCCACCCGGAGCACCATTCTTTATGTTGATCGGCCGTTTCTTTGCAGATTTCGCTTCTGATCCAACTGTGGTTGCAAAAATGATCAATACGATGTCGGCATTGTTTAGTGCCTTGACCATAATCTTTTTGTTTTGGACCATTACTCATCTGGCGAAAAAAATTGTACCAAAGGATGAGAATAATATGACAACGGGAGAAATTATCACCATTTTAGGTGCCGGATTCGTTGGAGCTTTGGCTTATACCTTTTCGGATACATTTTGGTTTTCGGCAGTAGAAGGCGAAGTTTATGCCTTCTCCTCCTTATTTACAGCTGTTGTTTTCTGGGCCATTTTAAAATGGGAAGATATTGCAGATGAACCTCATTCTGACCGTTGGATCCTCTTTATTGCCTATCTGATGGGTCTTTCTATTGGTGTTCATTTGTTGAACCTACTGTGTATTCCTGCTCTAGTCCTTGTCTATTATTTCAAAAAAGCAAAAAAGGTTGATGTAAAAGGCTCCTTGCTTGCCTTGGTCGCTTCTGGAGTTTTGGTTGCGATTGTTCTTTACGGAATCATTCCTGGTTTCGTCAATATGGCAGGATGGTTTGATTTGTTGTTTGTGAATGTTTTTGGTTTTTCTTTCAATACCGGTGCCATAGTCTATGTGGTCATCATGATCGGGGTCATTATTTGGGGAATTCATGAAACATTCACTGGGAAAAACAACCTAAGGATGAAAATCGCTTTTTGTGCCAACATCATTCTGGTCGGAATCCCTTTCTTTGGTAACAGTGTCCTTTTGTGGATATTGCTCTGTGGCGCAGTCATTGCCCTGACCTTCTTATGGAAAAATATCAATCCTCGGTTTATGAACACCGTCCTCCTCTCTTTGATGGTGATGTTGATTGGTTATTCAAGTTATGGTGTTACCGTCATCCGTTCATGTGCTCAACCTCCCATGGATCAGAATTCGCCGAACAATATGTTTACGTTGGAGCGTTATCTGAACCGTGAACAATATGGTGAAACACCTTTGATTTATGGTGAGACTTTTGCATCAGACATTTCCTGGAGTGCAGAGGGAAGAAATTGTGTGCCAGTCTATAAGAAAGGTGGCCCCATTTGGAACCAAAAGGCGAAAGTTTCTACCGATGAAAAGGATAGATATATAATCTCTAACTATAAGGAAACGCCTGCCATGGTGGATGAGTGCAATATGTTTTTCCCTAGGATGTACAGTAAAAGGGAAGATCATGTAGATGCCTACAAGATGTGGTCCAATTTCAAGGGCAGACCTGTAAAATTTAATCGTTGCGGAGAGAAACAGACAGTAATGCAACCGACCATGGCTGAGAATTTGCGCTATTTCATCTCTTATCAGGTTAATTTCATGTATTGGCGCTATTTTATGTGGAATTTCTCCGGACGACAGAATGACATTCAGGGACATGGTGAAATTCAAAATGGAAACTGGATAACTGGTATCAACTTTATTGACAAGATGCTGGTTGGAAATCAGTCGAATTTACCTTCTGAAATGGAAAAAAACAAAGGACATAATAAATATTATTTGTTACCATTGTTGCTCGGTATTCTCGGAATTCTTTTCCAGGTTTCTAAGAGTGAAAAGGGTGTACAGGGTTTCTGGGTTACTTTTTTCCTGTTTTTCATGACTGGTCTTGCTATTGTGCTATATTTAAATCAAACTCCGCTGCAACCTCGTGAAAGGGATTACGCTTATGCGGGATCTTTCTATGCATTTACCATATGGATTGGACTTGGTGTTCCACTCTTGATCACCGGATTTAAAAAGTTGTTGCCTGAAACTCCGGCTGCTATTGTTGGTACTTTATTGTGCCTTTGTGTTCCTGTTTTGATGGCAACAGAAAACTGGGATGACCATAATCGTTCAAATCGCTATACTTGCCGCGATTTTGCTTTCAATTATCTGATATCCTGTGATAAAGATGCGGTTATTTTTACGAATGGAGATAATGATACTTTTCCATTGTGGTATATTCAGGAAGTAGAAGGTGTCAGACAGGATGTTCGTGTATGTAATCTGAGTTATTTACAGACAGATTGGTATATAGATCAAATGCGAAGACCTTATTATGATTCTGACGCGCTGCCTATTAATTGGACAAAAGACACATATTCAAACGGCAAACGTGATATTGCGCGTATCATCAAATTAACCGATGATTCAATCAGTCTTGATATGGCTATGCAGTGGATTGAAACAAATGATCCCAGGTATAAACAAATTCCTGGATACGATGAACAAATTGATTTTATTCCTTCAAACAAGGTATATATTGATATTGATCCAGCCCAGGTGATGGCCAATAAATACTTAGAGCCAAAATATGCAGATAAGATAGTTCCTCAGTTACATATAGATTTTGGTAGCAAGTCTTATCTTGGCAAACAAGAATTGGCCATTCTTAAAATGCTTCAGGATAACAAGTGGAGACGCCCGATTTACTACGCTGTTACTGTAGAGGAATCTCAGTTTCTTGGACTAAAGGGTTCATTCCTACTGGAGGGGCTGGCTTATAAGATTACTCCTATGAAGAGTGTGAATGGTCAACCAATTGTCAATACAAATAAGATGTACGATTTGATGATGAATAAATTCCGTTGGGGGAACATTCAAGATCCTAATGTTTATTTGGATGAAAACAACCTAAGAATGTGTCGTACACACTGCATGATGTTTTCCATATTGGCGAAAGCTCTTTATGAAGAAGGTCAACTTAAAAAAACAGAAAAGGTTATTGATTATTGTATGAAAGTTATTCCGATGAATACAGTTGCGCCAAGTTATCATAATGTTGAAATGGCAGAATTATATTATAAACTAGGAAAACCGGAAAAGGCATATCCAATACTGAAACGTTGTGCCGATGTTAGTTTGGAATATTTAAACTGGGCATACACCCTCAAACCTGTAGAATATAATTCGGCAAGTGCCTTGGTCAATGCTTATTTGTATACTATGCAGGAAATTTTAGCGATTCTGAGTCAGTTTGATAAAGATAAAGCACAGATATATATGCAAGATTTTCAGAAACACGGACAGATTTATCAGCAATATCAAGCTTATAGAAACGCCCAATACGGAAGTAATCATTAATTTAGATGTGGATTGAACAACTTCCTTCTTTATTTCGCCGGTTCTATTGGGGCTCGATATGGCGTAAAGATTCCAATGAGAAGACAATATATCTCACTTTTGATGATGGTCCAATACCCGAGGTTACGCCTTGGGTGTTGGATATTTTAGATAAATATGGTGTCAAGGCCACATTCTTTTGCGTTGGTGAGAATGTTATGAGATATCCTGATATTTATCAGGATGTTATTCGGCGTGGACATCAAATAGGAAATCATACTTATAATCATTTGAGGGGATTTTTTACGACTTCCCGAAGATACTTAGCCAATGTCGAAAAGGCTACGGAGTATATTGACAGTGATTTATTTCGTCCACCGCATGGAGGCTTACGTAAAGTTCAGTATCATGAAGTCAAAAAGAAATACAAAGTTATTTTTTGGGATGTAATCAGTCGTGATTATGATAAGGATATCACTGAAAAGAAAGTTTTGAGCATTGTCAAGAAATATACCAGAAACGGGTCAATCATCGTTTTTCATGATTCTGTAAAAGCGGAGCGCAATATGCGTTATGCGATGCCAAGAGCTGTTGAATTCCTCCTTCAGGAAGGTTATCAATTTAAGACGCTTTAAATTTCTTTTTTAC